>JBATNE010000266.1:0-6294 GCA_049290195.1 Candidatus Zixiibacteriota bacterium | reverse complement strand
CCAATCATCTCATATGCAAGTCTCTGGGGCACGGGGTGTGATCCTTTGTATCCAATCCCGACCAAAAAAGAAACCGTCGCGGCTCTCTGCGACGGTCTCCAGTAAGAGAAGAAAATGAAGCGAATGTCTTATTGTCTGGTCTGGAACGACTCCACGAAATCGTGCAGGTCGGCCACGATGTCCGAGGCCTTCTGATAGCGATCCTGCGGCGGCTTCTTGAGCGCCTTCATGATGATCTGATCGAACAAGAGCGGAATCTGCGGATTGACATCCGACGGTTTCTGCGGTTCGTGGTGCAGAATCGAATAGATCAACGATGTTATGTTCTCTCCCTTGAACGGGCGGCGTCCGAGCAGCATTTCGTACATCATGACACCCAGTGAGAACAGGTCGGCGCGGCGATCGATCGTCAGGCCTTTGAGCTGTTCCGGCGAGATGTAGTTGGGCGTTCCCATGGCGATACCGGTCTTGGTCATGGAGTTGGAATCGATACGAGCGATACCAAAATCCATCACCTTGACGCGATAGTCTGAGAGGACCATAACGTTAGCCGGCTTAATATCGCGGTGGACAATGCCCCGTTCGTGGGCGTAGTCCATGGCGTTACAAATCTGTGTGATGATCTGGGCGATGATCTTGTAATTGAACTTGGCTTTCTTCTTGATCAGCATTTCGAGGGTCTGACCTTCGAGATATTCCATGGCGATGTACTGCAGCGGGCCTTCGGAGCCGACATCGTAAATCGTCACGATATTCGGATGTGAGAGCTTGCCGGCAGCCTGAGCTTCTCGGTACAAACGCTCTTTCAATTCTTCCAGTTCAGCCGGATCGTTAACGAAGTCCAAACGGATTGTTTTGAGAGCAACCGGCCGGTTAATGGCGGGATCGATACCTTTATAAACGGTACCCATAGCGCCACGGCCAAGGACGCCGGTAATCTGGTAGCGGCCGAGCTTCTTGAGTTCTTCGGCAACCGGCATACCGCCGCTGTCGTGGGTGACGTTCCGGTTGGCATCGGCGAGAATTCGATCGCTGTCGGTCAGGCCGGCCAAATCGGCGGCGGCTTCGTCATCGTTAATATCAGCAGAGACGTTGGACGAGGTTTCGCTCGAGCCACCGTCGAGACTGATAGTCTGATGGTCATAGGGATGCTGTTCGTCAGGGACGAAGGCAGTAGTATTTTCCTGAGCAATACCCATGGTGCCTTTGAGTTCGCGGACAGGGACATCTTCCATTTTCCGCTGGGCCTTCGGCTTGGATACCTTGCTTGACTCCTTTGAACCAAAGGAGACCTGACCGGTTGAGAGCATGCTGGTATCCAGAAGCGGTGAGGCCGCGATGAAGAGCACGATCTGCAGGGCAAAGAAGACCAACTGCGGCAGGGTATGGAACGAGGCCACCATGAAATAGTTGATGTTGGCCAGGACCAGGAGCAAACCTGCGAGCACCGCCATCCGGATTACCAGAGTAATACGGGGGAGGATGAAGGCGCAGGCGCCGCCGAGGGCGAATAGCACCAACATTACCATGGCGTTGGTGCCATGCTGGATTTCCAGCATGTTGTCATTGATGATGTTCTCCATGACGGTGGCTTTGACCATTAGTTCGTTGGTCTTGCCGACAACCGGGGAGACGAAGGCTTCGTTGACGTCCGGATCTTCGACACCGATAACCACAAGGCGATTCTTGAAGACGTCGAAGTTGAATCCATCGGCGAGAACGTCCATGGCGGAATATTTTGCAAACGGCGAGCCCTTGGAGAACTTGACCAAATACTCGCTCTGGTCATTGACCGGGATTTTGCGCTGGGTACCGAGCTGAATCGCTTCCCCTTCATTCAATTTGATCTGATCAGGGGGTATGCCGAGATAGGCGGCGGCGCCGGCGAGGGCGAGCGACGGATAGCAGAATCCTTCGTAATTCATGACCATGGCCTGATGGCGCAGCTGGTGGTCGTCATCCGGAGCGGTGTAATCAAAGCCGAGATACAATTTTTCCTGAAGCAGCTTCTCGGCCGGGAGGAACACTTTGCGGACGTTGAGCGATTTGTCTTCGTCGGTGACGCCGAGCTTATTGTCAACCGCAATGGAGTTGGAGTACAGATATTTGGGATTGCTGGTCTTGTTACTGCGGAAAGTGGCCAGGGCGATATCGTATGGCAGAACGACGTTTTCCATCCAGGTCAGCTGGCCGGCAAGAATGTCGGTGTAACCGGAGGAATCTTCGCGGGCATCTTCAGACAGTTCCGCGTCCATGACCAGCGCCTTGGGATGAGCGCCGGCGGCGGCCGCCATGAGGTCGGCGATCAGGTCATGATGCCAGGGCCAGGGACCATACTGCTTGAGCGACCGATCATCGATGGCGATGACGGCCACGTTGGGCTGGGGATCATCGGAGGCAGTCACGCGGCAGAGAAAATCGTTGATCGACTGCTGCAGCCCGGCCATGGGTGTAAAGGCATTGATGTACAGGATTACCACCAGGATGGTGATGAGCATGTACAGGATGTACGAGGAGTATTTAGCCATGACGCTCTCGCTTATCTTCCCACTGCCAGACGTTCAATGAGCAAGCGGGGGAGATCCGCCTCCTGCATTTTGGTCTGCGTGCGCTGAATGTCGTATTCGACCCGGTGGCACACCACGTCCACTTCTGCGCTGTCAAAGGTGACATAGCAGGCGCGGGGATCGTTGTCGCGTGGCTGGCCAACGGAGCCAATGTTTATCAGATAACGCGTATCTTCATCCGGCTGGAAACTATGTCCCACCTGGCAGCGGTGTTCGCCGCCGGCGGACTCGGCAAAAATCATCGGCAAATGAGAATGACCATAGAAGCAAATCTGAGTACTCAGATGCTTGAAGGCCTGATCGGCTTCATGCTGGCCGAGGATGTAGTGCCATTTGGCCGGTTCATGGGGTGACGAATGGACCAGGTAGCTGTTGTCCACAGTAGCATCCATCGTAAAGCGGTTGATGATGCTCATCGAACGATCGTCGAGCTGAGCGGTAGTCCAGCTGGCTGATGTTCTCGCCACTTTGTTCAGATTGTCCATGGGCAGAAGTCCCATCGACGAATACTCATGGTTGCCGACCAGTTTGATCACGCAGTTGCGATCGACCAGGTCGAGGCACTCATTTGGATTCGAGCCATAACCGATAACGTCGCCCAGACAGCAGATCATATCGACTTTCTGTCTGTCGATTTCCCGCAGGACGGCTTCTAGGGCTTCGAGGTTACCGTGGATATCCGATATCAGCGCAAATGTCATTTACCCGTACCTTCAACGAACTTATAGGTGCTTTTGCCGACCGAGATGATGTCCCCGTTCTTGAGTACGCAGCGACTGACGACTTCGCCATTCACTTTCGTCTTGCCCGAGCGACCCAGGTTGGACAGGGAGAACCCGCCGTTTTCCTGGACGATCTTAGCCTGGATGCCGGAGAGGAAGAGCCCTTTGGCATGGACATGGACGAATTTGGCTTTGCCGATAGTGGTTACTTCGCGGTCGAGGCGAAATTCCGAGAAGTCACAGTTTTCTTCGCCAATGAGAACCGAACCGCCGTAGCGAGCGACGATTTCCCGTTCGACCTTGTCGTTCTCGATCAGTTCTTTCTGGCGCTTGGTGTTGAGCACCATGGTGCCGTCAAGTTCGACCGCCTTTTCGCTCTTCTGAGTGGCTTCGCGATGATACACGAGGGAGTATTTGCCAATCATGATGATGTCATCGTCACGCAGTACTTCTTCGTTGATCTTGCGATTGTTGACGAAGGTGCCGTTCAGGGATTCGTTGTCAATGATGACGGCGGCGTTACTGTTGAACTCAATCATGGCGTGCTTACGGGAGACGCCTCGATTTTCCAGAACGATATCGTTATCGTTGGTGCGGCCGATCGAGATCCGCTTTTTCTCCGTCACGATCCGTTCGATAATCTTATCTTCGTATTTCACGATTATCTCGGGCATAAGGCGATCCTTTCACACTGTGTATCGAGATTGATCTACATTTTCAGCCCAATCGTCGTCCGGAGCTGCCGTCAGCGATAGTTCGGCGTTCGGGTCGACAAGACTTAGTCTTATTGTCGGCAAGGGATTAGGAAACTTAAACAGGGGACCGGGGGAAGATTGTATCCGCCTAACCTCATTTGGGACAGGGGGAAACTGGACCTGCCAGTCCAGACGGAAAGTGGTTGCCCGGTTGCGGATAGGCCTGTATATTGTCGGCCAAATTGTTGGTAGGCAGAAGGTAGAGAAGAATATGAGAATATTGACTATTGCACTCCAGAAAGACGGAAAAGCGTCATCGGCGTCATTTGAAGTGATCGAGGCGGCCAAAGGGCTCAGCGGCGAGCTGTTTACAGCGGCCCTGGCGGCTGATGCTTCTTCGATGAGTTCCGAGCTCGCCGGGCGTGGCGCCGGTAAGGTGCTGGCCGTTTCCAGTCCGACTTTGGGAGTGTTTGTTGATGATATCTACGCCAAAGTCATCTCCAGCCTCATCAAGAAGCACACTATCGATATCGTTCTCGCCCCGGCGACATTCTACGGTAAAGCGCTCATGGCGCGCCTGGCGGCCATGCACGGCGGCGCTATGGCGGCTGACGTTACCGGTCTGGTGCTGGAAGGAAGTAAAGTTGTGGCGACGCGGCCATCGTACGGTGGCAACGTCATTAGCCGCGTCGAGCAGAACGGAAGCGGGACGTTTTTTGTCTCGGTCCGTCCCAAAATATTCGCCGAATCCAAAGCAGGCGCCGGCGAGGTGGTAGTGGAGGCTATAGATGCTTCCCTTCTGAGCGGAAAGACAGCTGTCAAGGAAGTGAAAGCAGAGAGCTCCGGAACTCAGAACCTGGCCGAAGCGGATGTAATCGTCTCGGCTGGACGTGGGATCAAGGGGCCGGAAAATGTACCGCTGGTCAAGGAACTGGCTGACTCAATGGGGGCGGCCTTTGGCGCTTCGAGAGCAATTGTCGATGCCGGCTGGGTGCCGTATGCCATTCAGGTGGGGCAGACCGGGCGCACGGTAAATCCCAAGCTCTATGTGGCGGTCGGGATCTCCGGTGCGATTCAGCATCTGGTCGGAATGCAGACGGCCAAGACAATTGTCGCGATCAACAAGGACAAGGACGCGCCGATCTTTAACATTGCCAGTTATGGTATTGTTGGGGATTTGTTCGAAGTACTGCCGGCACTGACCAAGAAATTCAAAGCGGAACTAGCCAAGTAATAGGGCACCTGGATCGGAACTCGGTCCACTGCAGTAGTCTAATACAAAGAAGGCAGGAGCGCAATGCTCCTGCCTTTTCTATTGGTGACTTAGTGTCTAATCGTCAGGGTCTTCGTTTCGCCAGTATTCCGCTCGTCTGCTTAGGGAGTACCACCTTCACGGAGTCTATTGCGGTCTTACAGAGACCGGTGAGCGTCAGCTTGACGTAGTGGGTGCCGCTGAAGTTATAGGTGTAAACAGGATTTACCTCATTGGATGTCCCTAAGCTATCGCCAAAGTCCCAGGCATAGTCAGTGATCACGCCTTGGGACGTATTTGTGAATGTCACCTTGAGCGAATCCACCGAGCCAGAATCTCCAGGTGTAGCTGTAAAAGCAGGCTTGAGCAGAGTATCACGAACTACAACCGTGGTCGGCGCTATCACCGTTCTCTTGCCGGCCGTCCCGGACACGGTCAGCGATGCTGCGTACTTGCCGGAATCGACATACCCGTAGGCATGATTGGGATTTGCTTCGGTCGAAGTATTACCATCGCCGAAATCCCACAAATATCCGGTAACCGAGCCGCTTACTGTGCTGTTGAACTGCACATGGAACGGAGTACATCCGGTGTCTCCAAAGACAGTAATGGTAGCCTGGGGAATGGAATCGACCCGTACCAGCGAGGCCTTCAGGAGCTGAAGGATGTACTTCGCATTGTGAACACCGCGGGAGTGGTCATTTTTGTATAGCTGATAGTTGTAGAGAATACGAGCGGCGTCGGTCGGGACGATTGAGTCCTTGTAATACTCGGAAGAGTCTCCACCCGGTTTCAGCAGACCAAGGGCCAGAAGGCGGCCGCCGAGTGAGTCACCGAGTTGGGCAATAGTATCCAGTCGATGGGGAGCGACGGTATAGAAATTGGAAAGACCACTATGGCAACCGGCAGTATTGCAATTGGCGGTGTACTGCAGACCGTCGGACCGTTGCAGGCGGAAAGTATGTTCGCCAAAATCGTAGCCGCTGCCGGAGCTATCATTTGCATTGACCGGGCCGAAATGGCAGGAGAGGCAGCCACCTGCCGAGAACGTGGAGCGG
>JBATNE010000265.1:0-7788 GCA_049290195.1 Candidatus Zixiibacteriota bacterium | reverse complement strand
GTGTGGGAGCCATCGTGCGGCTTCTTATAATTGGTTTCGTCGCCGCGCACCGCCAGGACATTGTGAATACCCAGGTAATTCAGCTCGATCAAGACATCTTCGGTTTCTTCGCGCAAGAAACCGCGGCAGAGCAGGTGAGCGACGGTGTCGATCTTGTACCGATTCTGGATAATGCCGCAGATGCTGATCGTTCCGGGGCGTTTGCGACGGACATGACGGCGAACAGAGCCGTCTCCCAACTCTTCATAATAGGCTTCGGCCGGATGGCTGGTGACATCGATAAACGGCGGCTGGTAGGGAGCTACCTGTTCAACGATGTCCAGAATGTCACGCGCGCTCTTGCCGCGCATCGGGGGAATGATCTCAAAGCTGAAGAGCGGGTTGGTCGCTTTGGCTAAATGTTCGGTAACGTACATCGGTCGCTAGAGTCTTTCGATTGTCCGGCTCGACGCGTTATGGTCGCGGCGAGTTATTGGGTTCGCTGGTCGGCTGATAGCCGAGATAGGGTCTCAGCCAACGTTCGACATCTTCAACGGTCATTTGCTTTCTGCGGGCGTAGTCTTCGACCTGATCCCGGTCGACTCGTCCCACCGCGAAGTAGTATGACTGCGGGTGGGAGAAGTACCATCCGCATACCGAGGCGGCGGGATACATGGCGAATGACTCGGTCAGTGAGATGCCGATGTTCTTCTCGACATCCAACAGCTCGAACAGCTTTCTCTTCTCGGTATGGTCAGGGCAAGCCGGATAGCCGGGGGCGGGCCGGATGCCGACATAGTTTTCTTTCAGTAGATCGGCAGAAGTGAGATGTTCATCACGGGCGTAGCCCCATATCTGGCGGCGGACGTTTTCGTGCATCTTTTCAGCAAGTGCTTCGGCGAGACGGTCTGCCAGCGCCTTGGTCATGATGCTGTTGTAGTCGTCGTGATCCTGCTCGAACTTCCTGATCAATTCTTCTATACCGAATCCGGCACTGACGGCGAAAGCGCCGACGTAGTCGCGGATGCCGGTCTCCTTGGGAGCGACGAAGTCACTGAGGCAGGCGTCAAACCGGCCCTCGGTGCGATCCTTCTGCTGGCGGAGATTGGCTAGAAGCTCAAGCCGTTTGGAGCGAGAGGAATCGGTATAGAGCTCGATGTCATCGCCGACGGCGTTGGCCGGGAAGAAGCGGACGACCGCGCGGGCGGTCAGCAGTTTCTGATCGGCAATTTGGCGGAGCAGGGCCTGGGCGTCATCGAGGAGTTTCCGCGCCTGCGCGCCGAGATGCTTGGTCTGGAGAATATCCGGATAGCGGCCGGGCATTTCCCAGGCCATGAAGAACGGACTCCAGTCAATGTAGGGAATGATCTTATCAAGCGGATAATTGTCGAATGTCCGGAGTTCCATTTGAGCAGGAGTGATCGGCTCGTATCCCTGCCAGTCGATTTCGACCCTGCGCTGACGGGCTTCGGCGAGGGGAACGAGTTTTGCGGCGAGGCGGCGGCCGGCGTGGTCCTGTCGAACTTGAATGTACTTTTCTTTTACGGCTACGGCGAAGCGGTCTTTCTTGTCCGGGCTGAGGAGATTGCTGACAATGTTCACGCTTCGGGATGCATCGGGCACGTAAACGGTGGTGCCGTGATATGACGGCTCGATCTTGACAGCAGTATGTACCTGTGATGTTGCCGCGCCGCCTATGAGAAGTGGCAGGTTGAGATTTCTGCGCTCCATTTCGGAGGCGACATGGACCATCTCATCGAGCGAGGGAGTGATCAATCCGCTGAGGCCGATGATATCGACCTGTCGATCGCGGGCAGTATCCAGAATTTTTTCGGCCGGGACCATGACGCCGAGATCGATAATCTCATAGTTGTTACAGCCTAAGACCACACCGACGATGTTTTTTCCGATATCGTGCACGTCTCCTTTAACGGTGGCGAGCAGTATCGAACCTTTTTTGGAGCCAAGTGCTTTTTGCTCAGCTTCCAAATATGGTATCAGCACAGCGACTGCCTTTTTCATTACACGGGCGGACTTGACGACCTGGGGAAGGAACATCTTGCCTGCGCCGAAGAGGTCGCCGACGATTTTCATGCCGTCCATGAGGGGACCCTCGATGACATGCAGAGGCTGGCCGAATTCCTGACGGGCTTCTTCAGTATCAGCCTCAATGAAGTCGGTAATGCCGTGCACCATGGCATGGGAGAGGCGCTCTGCGACCGGTTTATCGCGCCAGGCGTTATCTTCGACCTGCTTGCGCCCTTCTCCTTTGGAGGTGGCGGCGATTTCCAGCAGACGATTGGTGGCCTGTGGATCACGATTCAAGATGACATCTTCGACCGCCTTAAGTAACGGGGCAGGGATGTCGTCGTAAACAGCAAGCTGACCGGCGTTCACAATCCCCATATCCATGCCGGCGTGAACGGCATGATAGAGAAAGACAGTATGCATGGCTTCGCGAACCAGATCATTGCCCCGGAAGGCGAAGGAGAGATTGCTGACACCGCCGCTGACAAGAGCATAGGGCAGAGTCTCTTTGATGGCGCGGCAGGCGCCGAGAAAATCGACAGCGTAATTATTGTGCTGATCCATGCCGGTGGCGACGGCGAAGATATTCGGATCGAAAATGATATCCTGGGGCGGGAAACCAATCTGCTCAGTCAGGATGCGATAACATCGGGTGCAAACGGCAACTCGGTGTTCCAGTGTGTCGGCCTGACCCTTTTCATCGAACGCCATGACGACGACGGCGGCGCCGTATTTACGAAGCAGGCGCGCGCGACGGCAGAATTCCTCTTCGCCGTCTTTGAGACTGATGGAATTGACTATTCCTTTTCCTTGAAGGCATTTCAGGCCGGCTTCGATTACTTCCCACCGGGAAGAATCAATCATGATCGGGACGGTGGTGATCTGCGGTTCGGCTGCCACGAAGCGGAGGAACTTCTCCATGGCGGCAGTAGAGTCCAGCATGGCGTCATCCATGTTGATGTCAATAATCTGCGCGCCATTCTTGACCTGGTCGCGGGCGATTTCGAGCGCCTGTTCATAGTCTCCGGCTTTGATGAGCCGGGAGAATTTGGCGGAACCGGTGACATTGGTTCGTTCGCCGACATTGACGAACAGAGAGTCAGTTCGGATGACCAGCGGTTCAAGACCGCTGAGATAGGTGTGCTTTGGAATGTCCGGCACTACGCGCGGCGGAATGCCACGAAGAGCGGTGTCAATCGCGCGGATATGGTCCGGGGTGGTGCCACAACAGCCGCCGACGATGTTAACGAATCCGCGCTGGGCAAATTCCTTGAGGACTCCCGCCATGTATTCAGGGGAGTCGTCGTAGGCGCCGAATTCATTCGGCAAACCGGCATTCGGATGGACTGAGACAAGCGTATTGGCCAGCGCCGAGACTTCTTCGATGTGAGGGCGGAGCGCCTCAGCTCCAAGAGCGCAATTGAATCCAATGCAGAACAGATCAGCGTGACTGACGGAAATCCAGAAGGCGGAAGGTGTCTGGCCGGAAAGAGTACGGCCGCTGGCATCGGTTATGGTTCCGGAGACCCAGACGGGGAGATCGAGTTTGCGTTCATCGAGCAGAGTCCGGATAGCAAACAGGGCGGCTTTGGCATTGAGAGTATCGAAGACCGTTTCTACGAGTAAAATATCAGCGCCACCATCGACCAGCCCGCGCGCCTGTTCATAGTAGGCGTCACGCATGATGTCGAATGAAGTGTTGCGAAAGTCCGGGCTGTTAACATCGGGAGACATGGAGCAGGTGCGATTGGTTGGGCCGAGAATTCCGGCGACAAAACGGGGGCGCGAAGGATCTTTGGCGGTGAAGGCGTCCGCTTCGGTGCGGGCGATCGACGCGCCGGCGCGATTAAGGTCGTACACAATATCGCCGGTATGATAGTCTCCCTGCGAAATGGCGGTACCGTTGAACGTATTGGTCTCGAGGATATCAGCTCCGGCATCGAGATACGCGCGATGAATCGAAGCGATTACGTCCGGGCGGGTAAGGCAGAGCAGATCATTGTTTCCCTTGAGGGGGAAAGCATGATCGGCGAATTGCTTGCCGCGGAAATCATGTTCCTCGAGGCGATGGGACTGGATCATGGTTCCCATGGCACCATCGAGAATCAGAATGCGGTCCCGCAACGCGGATTTGAGCAGTTCAGTTCGATTCATTTTCATCTTTCATTGTCGACCTCTCGACCGACCAAGACCAGTAACATAATCAGACAGGGGGGGAGTGCAAGGCTAAATCGGGGATGTTACCTGTCCACGAAAAGAAACAGCCGAGGGGCAGGGAAGTGCCCGAAATCTTAGGGGCGTCGGTAAACAGGTGGAGCAGGCTGAGAGGTTGCCTCGATGACCTTCTCGAGCAGTCCGGGCATGCGCCAGTCTTTGAGCCGGTGGCCGTTGACGAAAACGGTAGGAGAGGCATCGACACCGAGCTGCTTGGCAGCTTCGATATTTTGCCCAATTCGGGCATCGATCTGCGGATCGTTCAGCGCCGCTTTGAGCGCGGCAGGAGGCAGATTGCAGCCTCTGGCGGCTGCATCAACGAGGGTTTCCGGCGGGGGAAGGCTGTCCAGCCGGGCTACGATCCAGTTCTGGAGTGCGCGGAAGGCGTTCTCTCCTCCGGCGATCGAAGCAGCCTCCATCAGCCTGGCAATCTCACAGGCGCGGGGATTGATCGGGCGCTTGACCATGTCATTGCAATCGGCCTGGAGCGGGAAAGTGCGGTAGATCAGGACCATTTTGGTGGTGTCGGTCATCACCCTGTTGAAGACATCGAGTCCGGCGGCGTTATACGGTTCAGACATGTCGCCGTAGATGACGACCGCGGTCGGCGCTGAAATCAGACCGCGGATGTGGTCGTCCTTTCTCAGCACCATGGTAAACTGCGGACTGTTGAGCCATTCGCCGAATTGTCTTTCAAGCGCCGGGACCGGGAGGTCATTGGGGCGAGGCTGAGCCTGGGCCATTTGGGCTGCTTTCTCAATCGCCGCCGGGATGGCGCCGGCAGTTTGCCAGCCGCGTATTTCATAGCCATTGACGAAGATCATCGGAGTGAAAGTCAGTCCGACTTTGACACCTTCTTCGATGTCGGCCGAGATGATCGAGTCCGGTTTGCCGCCGGCGATGGCAGCGTCGAGCTTTTTGCGGTCAATTCCGAGTGACGTTAATTTGTCGGCGAGTTCGGCATCGGTGACTTTACCGGCGTGGTCGAAGAGCCAGGTGTGGAAGGCCCAGTAGGGCACCTTGCCACCTACCAGACCGACAGCTTCGGCCAGGCGGGCCGACTGGCAGGAGCCGGGGTGGATGTTCTCATTGAGGATAAGCCGGTTGCATGTTTTATCGAAGGGGAACTGCTTGACCGACAGGACAACATCGGAGCGCCGGTTCAGGATTTCCGCCAGAGTTGACTCCGCCTGTCGGCAGAGCTGGCATTGATAGTCCTGGAAAATGACGATTCTCACCGGTGCGTTGGGATCGCCGGTCCAGAACCGTCCGCCAAACCGCCTTGGGTTCGAGGTTGGTACTGATGTGCCCGCAGGAGCGGTCTGCGGTGTCGTAGCAAGAGGCGTGTCTACTATGGCGGGTTCCGAGGTGCCTATCTTCTCAATCGACTCTGTAGAGAGCTTGGACTGCTCCTCGATAGCCGACATGAGCTGGTTTTTCTCCTGCCATTTAACGCCAATCAAAATCGCGATGAAGAGAATCAAGCCGACGGCCGTGGGGGTTGTGCTGTACCCTGAGTAGGGGCGGGCACCACGGGATCTAGATTCGAGGAATAGCCACCAGGCCAGGTTGGCGGCATGGATAGCGAGGCAGTAGGGGCAGACATGGTCGGTGGAGAACATCAGGACGGAGAAGCCGATTGATGCCAGCGCGCCGACTCGAGTGGCCGCAAGAAGAGGTTTCCAAATTCCGTGTTTGGCGGTCACTAGCCAGCTGGCAGCTACCGCAACGAAATAGGCGAGACCCAGGCCTGCAACTGAGATTCCCCAGAGAGAGCTGAAGGGTCCATTGGTGGCCCATTCACATCCACCTCCCTGTCCGCACCCCGGTAGGTTGAGCGCCCAGAGATGTCGTGCTTCCATAAACCCGGACAGAATGGCAGCCAAGGCTGGAAGGATGAGTCCCAACATAACGGTGGCTGTGGTGATTTGATGGTGAGGTTTGTGCTGGGCTGCTGGCTTCACTAGTTGGCTTTCTGGTCTTTCCGAACGGGTAGTCACTTAGACGCGCTTGGGCGCCATCTGTTTGCAAAAGTCCATGATATGGTAACCCAGTAGGAACCAAAGTCAAGTTGATATAGAATATACGAGGAACGGAACAACAAACGGCGGAGCCAGGTTGACTCCGCCGATTGGGGGGAAGAGGGAGGTCGTTATTACTGAGGAAATGAGTCTAGTGCGCCTGAGTGGCCGGTGCGGCAAGAGTAGCCTTGATCCAGACTTCCTGCTTTTCCGGCATCTGCCGTCCGCCGGGGCGACCCATGCCACCCGGGCCACCCGGACCGCCAGGTCCGCCGCCGGGCATTCCACCCATATCGCCACCGGGACCTTCGGGGCCGCCCCCCATACCACCGCCCATGCCGCCCATACCGCCATGGAAACCGCCGCGATCTCCATCCATCTTTGCGCGATCCATATCTCCCCAGATCAGGCCGACGCCGATCGGTTTGTCCGGTTTGACACCGAGACCATAGTACATGACATCGCTTTCCTTGAGCGGCACCTTGAATTCGTATACGAAGAAGCCATGGTCAACACCAAAGGCTGACGCCGGTCCCTGGCTACCATCAAACGGAATTGGCTTCTCCACAAGATAGTCCGCCTGGGAACATAGAAGTACGGTGTCATTCTTCTGAAACCGTTCACCCATTCGTTCCTGCACCTGTGAGAAGCGGGCTTCATCGGCGCTGTCCTTGATTCGTCCAGTCGCTTTCATGATCTCTTCCCGGGATGGACCGCCGATGAGCTTGACCATGAAGATCTTCTTCTTTTTGCCGCCCGGATCAAGCCACACGGTGAGGCCGGACATCTTGATAGTCCGCGCCCATTGCGGATTGCGGAACGAAAGCATGACGTACACAAAGGCTGAGTCATTGCTCAGGCCGAGGCTGGCTTCACGATCAGGCAATGTCGAGAGAGAGCCTTCGGGCCAATCTCCGCGCAGTCCATCGATGGCAATCTGACGTCCCGTCCATACGGAATTAATCTCGGTGTCTTTGCACCAGGCGTTCGAAACGAACTGGGTGGAGAGACAGATCAGTACGAGTGCGGTGAGGATGAGGATCTGTACGTGTTTCATCGTGGTCCTTCGCAACAAGATTATCAATTTGTATCGAGCCGCTTCCTCGGCGGAGCGGCAGCACTAGATCGTATACGTTCAAAGCTACGATAATGTCCAATGAGGTCAATGTATCGTTACAAATTGGGACAGGAATGAGCGCTCGCCGGGCGCAAGTTACGCGGCAGCAGAGTCGATGAGTTACGGTGTGAGGCCGCGCTGTGCATGACGCACCGGACGCGGAAGACAACATCAGATGTCACAATGGAACACTAAGGAGGTGACAATTGATCAACTCAATCACATCGAGTGCGAGCACACTGCTGAAAGCCAATTCGACGACGAAGGCGGCGCGGCAGGAAGAGATGTTCGCGAAAATGGATTCCAACGGGGATGGTAAGATCGACAAGGCCGAATTCGCTGCTTTTGCTCCGCCGCAGGGAGAAAAGAATGGCGGTCCGAGACCTTCGGCCGATCAGATGTTCGCCGAGATGGACTCCGATGGAGACG
>JBATNE010000264.1:0-16149 GCA_049290195.1 Candidatus Zixiibacteriota bacterium | reverse complement strand
CGCCGTCGAAGTCGGCTGCGTGTGTTGTCAGGGTGTGCGGGGAAATGTCAACCTGACCGGGACAGTGGATCTGGCCGACCTGAGTGCACTGGTGAACTATCTTACAGGTGGCGGATATCTGTTGCCGTGCGAAGGTGAAGCGAATGTCAATGGTGTGGGAGTTGTCGACCTGGCCGATCTGGCCGGATTGATCGACTATCTGGCGGGCGGCGGCTACGTCCTGCTGAGCTGTCCGTAGGCGACTACTTGCTGACAAACCCCTCGTACACGAGGTACGGGATCAGCACATACAGGATCAGGTCGCGGATCAGATAGAATACGATAAAGCCGAGGATAAACTTCCATCCCAGCTGTTTGACTTCCTTCCAGCTCTTCGGAAAATGAAGCCACTTGCCGAAGAGGGATTTCTTCTTTGGAGCCTCCGGCGTGGCCGACGGAGTCTGCTGATCTGGTGCTGGCGAATTCTGCGGCTGGTCAGACATCGGCTACTTCATCAGCTCCTTGTAGCTGTCCTCGTCGAATCCAACCAGAATGGTTGTGCCGCGCTGAATCACCGGGGCGCGAAGATTCCCGAGCGGGCCGAGCATCAAGGGAGCAAGCTCCTTCCAGGGGAGCTTTTCGGTCTTGAGATTGACCTTGATGACCTTCTTGCCGCGCGTTGAGATAAGCTGCTCCATTCCTTTGAGCAGTGCCTTGGCATCCTTCTCCCCAAGGATACCCTTCTTGGTGGACAGCGATGTCCCGACGGTCACTTTATGTTTCGCGAGAAACGCTTTCGATTTGTTGCAGCTGTCACAGCCGGGCCGGAAATACAGCCAGTCAGCTTTGGGCATAGGTCACACTCCTGATAATAACTTCAGAATCAATATAGGTCCGATATCGTGTACGGAGCAAGCTTCGATCTCAGGAACCGAGGACTGACCGTAGGGCCGGTTCAAGGTCGGAAGATTGGAACGCAAACCCGGCGTTGGTCAGTTTGGACGGTATTACTCGTGCGCTGGCAAGCAGCAGCGGCCTTGCCATCTCTCCGAGCATCACATTGAGGGCGAACTCAGGCACGCTGAAAATCGCCGGGCGGTGGAGCACTCTGGCCAAGAGGCTGGTGAATTCGGCGTTGGTGACTGCATTGGGCGAGACCGCGTTGACCGGACCGTTCAAGCTGTCATCGTCGATGGCAAAGCGCATTGCGCCAACCAGGTCCTCGAGCGTGATCCAGCTCCAGTACTGGCGGCCAGTTCCCATCTTGCCGCCGAGTCCGAATTTCATCGGGGTGAGCATTTCTTTGAGCGCCCCACCTTTGGTGCTGAGGACAACACCGATCCGGAGGTTGATCGTACGGATACCGGCATCGCGAGCCGGAGATGTTGCTTTCTCCCAGGCGGTGCAGACCTCGGAAAGAAAGCCGCTCCCCGGCTTACTCGATTCGGTAAGGGTCTCTTCTCCGCGATCGCCGTAGTAGCCGACCGCCGAAGCTGAAAGAAACAGCCTGGGTGGCTGTTTCAGTCTGGCCATTTGCTCGGCGAGAAATGTGGTCGGGACCGTGCGGCTGGTGAGAATGTCGCGCTTGACAGGCTCGGTCCATCGACCGCCGGCAATCGATCTGCCGGCCAGGTGAATGACGGCGTCCAGGCCATTGAGCGTACTGGTGTCGAGAATGCCGGTGTACGGATCCCAGAGGAGATCGTTCCCATGGGGGTCGGAACGAACCAGGCGAACGACATCATGACCGTCGCGGGTCAACGAGCTCATTAGTGCCGAACCGATCAAGCCGGTTGCGCCTGAAATCAGAATTCTCATGCAGGCTCCTTCATCAGGACATTCGCTTGTGGAATCTCAAGGCTGAGAATCCGAACAGAACCGGGCCGAAAATCGCGAGCGCGATGACATCTTCGTACAAATCGCTGAATGTCGATCCTTTCATCATGATGCCCCGGACAATATCGATGAAATATCGCATGGGGTTGACAAGCGTAATCGTCTGCAGCCAATCCGGCATATTGGCGATCGGCGTGAAATAGCCGGACGTAAGCATGGTGAAGATCGAGAAGAACCAGGCGAGGAACATCGCCTGCTGTTGGGTCGAGGTAACCGTTGAAACAAACATACCCATCCCGAGTGTGCTTAACAAATAGAGGAGCGATAGCGCGACGAGAAGGAGCGCCGATCCTACAAACGGAACATGGAACCACAAGATGCCGACGGTCAGCGCGAGAGCCATGACGACCATGGCGAGAATGACATACGTCGTAATCTTGCCGTTCATGAGGGTGATCGTGCTTATCGGCGTGACGAGCACCTGTTCGAGCGTGCCCATCTCGCGCTCGCGGACAATGGCCATGGAGGTCATCATAAGGGTGAGCATGGTCAACAGCGTCGCGACAATGCCGGGAACCATGAAATAGACCGACTCAGCTTCGGGATTGAAAAGGTTCGACGACCTGAGTTCAATATTCGGTTTCATCCCGGTGATCCGGTTGGAGAATGTGCGGACAATCTGTGAGGCATAGCCGGTGCCGGTGCGAGCGGCGTTTGCGTCGCTGCCATCGGAGATCCATCCCACCGTGACCGGCTCACCTTTCTGGAGCTTTTCGGAGAAGTCATTCGGAATGATCAGCGCCATTTCCGCCTTCCCTTCGCGGAATCGGTTCTCCAGCTGCCAGACTGGGACGCGGTCGGCATCGGTCTGCTGGTCGGACGGGACAAAATAGCCGGCGGCGCGAAGGTTGGCGATCAGTTCACGGGAGAGCTGGGAGTTGTCGGCATCGTACACATCGAGGTACAGCTTCTTGACATCGGTATTGACAGCGTACCCCATGACAACCAGCTGGACAACCGGAACCACGAACAGCATCCGGAGGGTATTCCGGTCTCGGAGCGCCTGACGAAGTTCTTTAACTATGATTCCAAAGTATGCGCGAAACATATCAACCAATCCTCGCTTTGAATCGCCTGGTCGCCATGAACAGGAAGAACACCATCAGCAATATGAGCGCCCCGAGCTGCGGCAGGAGGACCCAGAGGTCGGAGCCCTTGAGCATAATGCCGCGAATCGCCTTGAGAAACGGCGTGGCCGGGACAATGCGGCTGATAAACTGCAAGGGGATCGGCATGTTCTTGACGGCGAAAATGAATCCGGAGAGCATGATGGTCGGTAACATGGTGGCCAACAGCGTGAATTGCATGGCTAACTGCTGGGTCGGCACGGCGGTGGAGATCAGAATGCCGATACTGAGTGCAGTCATGACATAGAACAACTCAAACAAGAGCAGGAGCGGGAACGACCCGACAAACGGTACGCTGAACAGTAGCTTGGCGAACGCCAGTACCAACAGACCATCGATAAACGCGATGACGATATATGGAACCAGTTTGCCGAGCAAAATCTGAAGTGGCGAAGCCGGCGCGGTCAGGAGTTGCTCCATGGTCCCCATTTCCTTTTCGCGGGCAATGGTGATCGACGTCAAGAGAGCGGAGATCATGAGCAAAATGATCGCGACAATACCTGGGACAAAAAAGTGCGAGGACTTGAGGTCGGGATTGTACAGCACTTCCTGCGAGATCTGAACTCCCGGAATGGTCTTGCCCGGGGGGATTCGGTCTTTGAGGAATTGGTTCAGTTGCGCCGAAGAATAGGCCTGTACCGCGGCAGCCTGAGAGACCTCTGAACCATCGATCAGCAAACCCAGGTCGTACTGAGTTCCGTTCTGCAAAGCCTTGCCGAATCCGGGTTGGATAATCAATACGGCGGCGGCGTGCGAAGCACGGAGCACATCGGCAGGATCGTTCAGGTTTGATGGTGTTTCCGGTTCATGAAAGTACGATGACTTGTAGAAATGCTCGGCCAGCAGGCGGGACTCGGGAGTGAGATCACGATCGACCACCGCCAGAGCGATATGCTCGATATCCATATTGATGGCGTAGCCATACAGGAAGGTCATCATGACCGGCATGATGAAAATGATCATAAGGGAACGATAGTCCCGAAGGATATGGTACAGCTCTTTTTGAGCCATGAATTTAATTTGTCGCATCGGCCACTCCTTTCGGGCGGATCAGGTCGATAAACATATCTTCGAGATTCTTCGCATGATACTTGGCGACCAGTTCGTGCGGCTTGCCGATCTCAACCAGTTTGCCGGCGTGCATGATGGAGATCCGTCCACAGAACTCGGCCTCATCCATATAGTGGGTCGTTACGAAGATCGTGACCCCTTCCTCGGCCAGTTCGTACAGCAGCCCCCAGAAGGTGCGGCGAAAGACCGGATCGACACCGCCGGTTGGTTCATCGAGAAAGACAACCTGCGGGCGGTGAATGATCGCGACCGATAGCGCCAAGCGCTGGCGCCAGCCGACCGGAAGACGACCGGAGATGCGGTCTATAAACTCGCCGAGCGATAGCCGTTCCGTCAATTCCGCGATTCGAGCACTGACGGTCTTCCTGTCGAGATTGTACGCGGCGCCGTAGAATTCAAGATTCTCGCGGCCGGTGAGATCGGGATAAAGCGCAAACTTCTGCGACATGTACCCGATCCCCTTTTTGATCTGCTCATACTCCTTGTTGATATCGAATCCGGCGACCTGGCCGGTACCCGAAGTCGGTTCCAGCAGGCCGCACAGCATGCGGATAGCAGTTGTCTTGCCGGCACCGTTAGCGCCGAGAAAACCGAATATCTCTCCACGGTTGACCAAAAGGGACAAGTTGTCCACAGCGGTGAAAGACCCGAATTTCCGGGTGAGGTTTTCTATATCGACGGCAAATCCGTTCATGCGGGCTGCTCCATCAATTGAATGAATCGATCTTCCAGTTCCGGAGCGATTGTCCGGAGTTGGCCGCCGGTTATGCCGATCTTACCGAAAGCATCCATGTACCTGTCGATCCGGTCATCCGCCTTTAAGTAGATGTGCATTCCGGCCCCAAAACGACGGGCAGTAATTCCCGGAATGCTATTGAGATCGGTGACCACATGAGACGTGGGTTCGATATCGGCAAAGAAAATCTGTCCTTCGAAATGCGATGCCAGTTCAGTCGGCGTCCCTTCAGAGAGCTTCTTCCCGGCAAACATGAAACAGGCGCGATCGGCACGAGCGACCTCGTCCATATATGGTGTCGAAACCAGAATGGTCGATCCCTGTCGCTTGAGCGTTAGAAGAATCTCCCAGAACTGACGGCGAGAGAGCGGGTCGACACCGGTGGTTGGTTCGTCCAGAATCAGAATCTCCGGTTCATGAATGAGCGCGCAGGAAAGTGCAAGCTTCTGCTTCATACCGCCGGACAGCGCTCCGGCGCGACGACCGGCAAACGGCCCGAGGGCGGAAAATTCATACAGCTCATCCCGCTTCTTCTTGAATCGGTCTTTGGTAACGCCGAAGATGCCGCCATAGAATGTCAGATTCTCCTCGACACTCAGATCCGGATAGAGAGAAAACTGCTGAGGCATATATCCCAAGAGCGGTTTGATCGCTTCGAAATTGGAAAAGGCGTCTTTGCCATCGACCACAAACTTGCCGCTGTCGGCATCAATCAGGTGGCAGAGGACTCTGATGAACGACGTCTTCCCGGCACCATCGGGGCCGACCAATGCGAATATTTCACCGCGCTCCGCATCGAGCGAGAAATCATCCACAGCCTTGATCTTGCCGTAGGATCGGGAAATATTCTGTGCACTCAGGAAACTCATGAATTCCCCAGCGTGACAAAGACTGGCATACCGCTCTTCAGTTTTCCGTCGTTGTTGGCGATCCGGACCTTGACCGCAAAAACCAGATTGGCGCGAGACTTTTCGGTCTGCACATTCTTGGGGGTGAATTCCGCTTCCTGCGAAGTCCAGATAACATCGCCATCGTACGCCGTCTCCCCTGACTCGGTGCTGACCTTGGCATGGTCTCCCACCTTGACGCCGGAGAACTCGCCGCTTGGTAAATAGACTTTCACGGTTACGGTATCAAGGCGTGATATTTTCACCAGCGCCTTGCCGGGAGCAACCAGTTCTCCGAGCTCCACATACTTCTCTGTCACGACTCCCGAAGCAGGAGACACCGGGTGGCAATCCTGCAGGGTTCGTTTAAGGCGATCGATATCGGCATCCTGTTTGGATATCTGGGCCTCGATCACTGCGACATTGGCTTCGGCGCTCTGGCGCGCGATCACTGACTGCGCCCGTTCATGCTCCAACTGGTCGAGTTGACGCTGTGTGGCTGATCCCGCTTTCACGAGTCGCTCGATTCGGGCGCGTTCGGTGGTCGTATACGCTTCCGCTTCCCTGGCGCGGGTCACCGCCAGTCGTGAGGCCTCAAGATTAGCGACTGACGCTTGTCGGGCGGCATTGGCCGAGGCCAGATCGAGTTCGAGCCGACTCGGATCGATAATCGCCAACGTATCGCCGAGCTTGATGACTGTGCCATCATCGAAATTGCGTGCCGTGATGCGTCCGCCGGTTTCGGCCGAGACAATGACATCGGTTGCTTCGACAAACCCCGATCCGCCCGCCTGTTTGCCGTTGCCGGTGCAGCCGGCCAGAACGATCAGGCCGAAGGTTGCCAGGAGTGCTGCAGTAATCCGCATCTTACTTTCCTTTCGTGATCGTATCCGAGCCAAGCGCGAAACGATACGCTGTTTGGGCGGCAAAGAAATCAGCTTTGGCCGCCGCGAGGTTTGATTCAGAAGAACTCAAGTCAGCTTCGATCTCCAGCAACCGGTTGGTGGCAAGATCGCCATTCTGGTGCTGTTGTTTGGCGAGACGATAACTATCGTTCGCAATCTGAAACTGATTCAGGGAGTTCTGATATTTGGTGTAGGCAAGTTTCATCTGCTCGTACGAGAGACTGATATCCCGCTCCAGGTTTTCTCTGGTCAGGTCGCGGTCATTCTGAGCCGCTGCGAAATTGTATCGGGCAGCCCGCGATTTGTTCGCGGCACGCCCGCCGATATTGAATGACCAGTTCAGATTGGCGCCGACTGTCCAGTAGTCGTTCCATGACGCATTGAACTGATCGAGATTCGGCTTCCCGTAAGAATAGCCGCCATACGCTGAGATGGTGGGCCAGAACTCGACACCGGCCAGACGGATTCGGGATTGGGACAGCCGCACTGCAGCTTCGGCCGCACGCAGTTCCGCTTTCTGCGTAGAGAGCGATCCTTTGGCGGGATCAAGCTGAGGTTCCGGCAGGGTGTCGGTGACGGTCAGGTTCTCCGAGGGATCTAGTCCGATCAGAGTCAGCATTCGAATTTCCGAACCGCGTCGATTCGTCCTGGCCTGATCGACTGCCTGATCCGCTTTGCTCACCGCGAGACGCGCATCGAGGAGGGCAATGGAGTCAGCCGAACCGGCTTCGAACAGAGATGCGATATTCTGTTGGATTACACCGGTGCGACGACGGGCGGATTCTGAAGCGGCAAGCACCTGATCTGCCCGTGACAGATTCAGGTATTCCAGATGCGCTACATAGACGATCTGATCGGTCGTGGCAGATTCCAATGCCTGATAGTAATCAGCACTGGCGGTGGCGGCATCGATACCGCCGGTGATTCGACCACCGGTAAACAGCGGCATGTTCAGGCGAAAATCCGCCTGGTACTTCTCCTTGGAGCCGACCTCGCGCTGCAGCGAGATAAGGCCCGGGATATTGATATTCATCTGCGCGGTCTTGTTGGTGTACGACGCCACCCCGGCCAGACCGAGAGTGGGGAGTCGTTCGGCCCGGGCGGCGGAAAGATCACTTCCGGCACCAAGCGCGGCAGCCTGTGCTTTCTTGATGGCAAAGGAATGATCTCTTGCCATCTGCATCGCCTGCTCTAGAGTCAGGTCGCGCGCAGAGAGCGATGCTGCCACCGAAAGGAATACCAGGATCCGCACGAGAGTTCTGTTCATCGTGCTTTCACTCCATTCATGAAGATATCGAGGATTATGCTTTTGCGTTGTTCGATGAATTCATCGTGATTGGTCACCCCCATAATGCGATCCACCAGCGGCGCCATGATGAAATAGCCGATACTCATTGTGATGAGCGATATCGCCAGCTGGCGGGGATCAATCGTTCGAATCACACCCTCCTGCTGAGCTTCGATGAGCTTGCCGCGAATGATCATCGGCAAACCGGTATCCATCATCATACCCGCCATTTGGTCCATAAACGCCGGACGTGGATCGGCAAGTTCCCGAACCAGGATCGGAATAAATTCCGGCGCCTGCTGGGCAAGACGAACGTGCCCTTCGAGAACTTCGGCCAGACATTCTTCGAGCGTGCTTGGATTGGCAATGCGGGACCTGAGGATTTCACCAATTCGCTGGAAATGATCGCGGATGACTTCGGTATGTAGATTCTCTTTGGACTGGTAGTAATAATAGATCATCGCCTTGTTGACCCCGGCGACAACTGCGATCTGATCTACCCGCGCTCCGGCCAACCCGTGGACAGAAAACTCATGGCGAGCAGCCTCGAGGATCTTCCTCTTGGTGCTGTGCTCGTTGTCCGAGTGGGCGGATACTTGGCTTTCATCAATTGCATTCATAACTATCTATTCAGTTAAACTAACCGTTTGGTTAAATAAACGGAATTGACTGGCGATTGGTTCCAATTATTTGCGGAAATCTTCTAAGATGTTTATAACGAATGAGTTATGGTTTGTCTGGCGGCTTGGTATCGAGTCGGTATTCCATTCTGATGGCAACATCTCGAGCAACCTGGTCCCCCAATGCGCGACCTATAATGTGGAACGCCATGTCGATTCCAGCCGAGATTCCGGCTGAGGTTATCAGTTTGCCGTTGTCGACAACCCGCTCATCCCTGATCACAGTGGTCTTGGGGGAGATTTCGGCAAGAATATCGTAGGACAAGTAGTGGGTGGTAGCCCGAAGGTCCTCTAAAAGGCCAAGTCTGCCGAGCAAAAGTGCACCGGTGCAGACGGATGCAACAGTCTCCGCCTGTTGGGCTGCCGCCTGAATCCATTTCAGTGAAACCGGATCGGTGAACAATTCTCTTACGCCGGGGCCTCCGGGAATTATCAGTATATCCAGGTTGGGGACGTTTGAAAATCGGTACCCTGGTTTGATCCCAAGACCATCGCGGGTAGTAATCATGTCACCGGTAGCGGAGAAAGTAACAACTTCGAATGGCCGAGGCGTGACGATGCGTGCGGCCACCGCGAAGACTTCGAACGGCCCCGCAAAATCAAGCAGTTCGACGTGATCGAAGAGGAAGATCCCAACTCGTTGCATGCGGTCTATCTCATCACCTTCATTTGGAGAACTACACATTCGTCGAATACGATAGCAAGCGGTATGGTAGCTTTTCGGAGTCGGGAAGTCACAAAAAAACGGGCAGGTACGTTACCTGCCCGCGAATTTCTGAGAGAGACTGGCGTTGATCTACTTACGCTTGCGATAGAGCACGACTCCCAAAAGGCCCAATCCAAGCAACGCGGCAGTAGCCGGTTCCGGGACGGCGCTGGGTGTGGTCTCCATACTAAACCGGCTGTCAAATGTCTCGGAGAAATAGGATGTCGCCGGGAGAAGTGATCCGCCAATCTGGTTGGAGCCGAGCCATTCGATGACCCCATGGGAGGAGAAATCAAACCTGGTGGCCAGTGGGTCGGCAGCGTCAAAATCAAAACCAAACTGGTTACCGGTATTCTTCAGGCTGGCGTTATCTCCTTTGCCGGTCCAGCTGTTCTTGGAGGCAAGAGAGAAAAAATTGTAGGCCGAACCGCCGCCGGCAATGTCAAACATCTGCAGGGTCGGGGTAGGCGGACCGAATTCATTGGTAGGAGTAAGCAACGCCGGAAGCATGGCGCCGCCCCAATCATAGGAAACGCGTAGGCGATAGCTGTCGGTGTCGAGTCGTTCAAGCTGCGCTCCAGTGATGTTAAGAAATCCGAAGCCATATGATGTCATCGGAACGATCATCACGGCTACAAGAGCGATCAGGATTAACTTTTTCATCGATTGATTCCTCTCGCCGGGGACCAGCCAGCGTTCGATTTTCCATCCGGATTGTCAGTGCAAACAGGTGAGCCGGAACGGCACACTGTGCGACCAGCCTTATAATGTTAGCCGATTTCCGGAAATTGTCAAGACCAAATTGGCGGAAAGGGGCGCCATTGTGTATCTAATTAGTCCAGATTTGCCCAGCCGCGCGGTCCTCATGCGACCGCCCCCGCCGCACCTGGGGGCGGGGGGTGGGAAATGACCGTTGCATATTCCCAACCCTTTGCCGATAATACGGATACATGGCACTGATTTCCATCGACAAACGCACGATCACAGCCCACCTGAGCCGGTTCCGGTATCCCTATATACTGGTAGCGGGGCTGGTCCTGCTCAACCTTCCGACTCTCATTTCGATGGTGAAAGGATGGAGCCAGGATGACAACTATTCGCATGGATTTCTGATCATCCCCATCTCCATCTGGCTGTTCTGGCGCGAGCGGAGCAAACTGGTCTTTCCGGCGACTCCGTCGAATAGCGGCCTGGCCCTCTTCGTTGTGGGATCGCTCTTTCTCGTGCTGGGGTTGGCGGCCAGCGAGCTGTTCACGACCCGGGTAGCTCTCGTCATGATGCTCTCCGGCATTGCCCTGCATTATCTGGGGTGGCCTAATTTCCGCAAAGTCTGGTTTCCGTTCTTCTTTCTCTTGTTCATGATCCCGATTCCGGCCACGATCTATCATTCCCTTACCTTGCCGCTGCAGTTGTTCGCCACTAAGGTCACGGTGAATCTGCTTCACTTCCTTGCGGTCCCCTGTGTGCAAAAGGGAAATATCATTCAACTGCCGTCGTATCAGCTGGAAGTACTCGAGGCCTGCAGTGGCCTTCGGAGCCTGGTCGCGTTGATGGCGCTTGGTGCGCTTTACGCATACACGAGCCTTCCCGGAAAAGCCCGCCCGATCATTCTGTTTCTGGCGACAATTCCGATCGCGATCATAACCAACATCTTCCGGATATTCTTTACCGCCATTGCGGCGTATGCCATCAGCACAGAATTCGCCGAGGATTTTCTGCATGAACTTTCCGGTTTTCTGGTATTTGGCTCGGCCCTGGTCATGACCCTAATTGTAGGAGCGCTTCTCAAGTGGCGAAGAAATCGTTCATAGTGATGCTGGTTCTGCTGCTGGGGACGTTTGCCTTTGGCATGACGCTCAAGTACTACCGACCGTCCGCGCCAAAAGCGGTGCCGCTTTCGACATTCCCGACATCGCAGGATGGATGGCACGCGCGATCGATTCCGATCACCGCCGACGTAATAGATCTGTTGAAACCGGATGCCATTTACAACGCCTTCTTCACCGACTCACAGGGAGTCACGATCGATCTGTTCTTCTCCTATTTTGCAGCGGAGAACAGCACCGGCGGCGTGCATTCACCCCGCAACTGCATGCCCGGTTCCGGCTGGGTGATTATGGAAACGGCTGCTCGGCCGGTGACGATCGACGGTCGCTCAATTCCGGCGGCGAGGATGAAGGTCAAGTACGGAACGACGGTGAAGGTTGTTGATTATTGGTATGTCACCCGTCACGGCGAGACGGCCAGTGACTTTGGTCTCAAGTGGTACGAAATGTTAAGTGCACTTGCGTTGAAGCCGACCGATGTATCGTTCATTCGGTTTGTCACCTCAGATGATCCCGCCAGCCTCAGTGCGCTGGAACGGTTTGAGCAGACATTCGGCCGCGAAGTGTATCGCGTCCTGCCATTCGGGAAATAGCGTTTCCCCCCCCTACTTTTTGCTGGAACTGCCCCCCCGTCATTGTGTATCATCCCCATGACTAACAGCCAACCTGTGCCCCAGTCGATGGGACCACAACCAATACTCTAGGAGGACTTCGTGAAGAAACTAGCAGTACTGCTGGGCATTTTGTCGCTGACGGCGGCTCTGGCAGTTGCGCAGGATAGTACCAAGGTCGACGCTACCGTAAAGAAAGTGGCGGCTAAAGCAGACACGACTATCAAGAAAGGTGTCGGTGCTGCCAAGGCTACGACCCAGAAAGCAAAGGGAGCTATGGATAACAAGAAAGGGTTGGTGGCCAAACCGGCGAACGAAGCAAAGTGGATCACCACGGCCAGCGGCCTGAAATATCGCGATACCAAAGTCGGAACAGGTGATTCGGTTACAGCCGGATGCACGGCGCACGTGGACTATACCGTATGGCAGTGGGTCGATGGAGCCAAAGGAAAGCAGTTTGACAGTTCGCGGAACGGCGGCCAACCGTACCCGGTCAGAAATGTCGGTCATGCCCAGGTGATCGCCGGATGGAACGAAGGTTTGATCGGGATCAAAGTTGGCGGACAGCGCGAATTGATGGTCCCACCGGATCTCGCCTACGGCGCGACGGGACATGCGGCCGGGATTCCTCCGAATGCCACACTGTATTTTGAAGTCGAAGTCACTCAGATCGACAAGTAAAAACCTCAGCCTCGGCTGAATGCACGGGCGCTCATGAACTGGGCGCCCGTTCTATTTCTTTGCTGATTTGACTAGAGCTTTCGTAGCTGACGGTTGAGCGCCACCACTGATTTCCCCACCACAAAACCGATCGCCGCTCCGGTGACGACATCGGAGGCGAAATGGGCGTCGTAATTCACGCGCGCGTAGGCGACCAGACCTGCCGCAGAAAAGGCGCCGATTCGTATCCAGGTATTGTGATAGTGCGATGATACCACCGTCGCCAGAGCGAATGCGTTGGCCGTATGTCCGGAGGGAAACGAGTCATGACGGGTAAACGGCTTGAATGTGTACTGACCGTTCTCGTTGTACGGTCGCTCCCGGCCCACCACCGCTTTGACCGCCTGACAGACCAATCCCGAGGAAATCAGACTGGCCGCGAGACCATCGAGCCCACACGCTTTGGCCCGCTCGTTATGAAACAGCTCGCCGCCAAGATAAAGGGCACCTTCAATTCCAAACGGAACTTCCCTCCCACACGAGTTCATGAATCGGGCGAACTTGTCTGTAGACTGATTGCGGTTGCGCTGACTCAACGAGCGGATGTCCTTGTCCGCGAAGGATACGGCAATTATTCCGCCCGAAACAAACGCAAACGTCTTCCAGTCGCGGGCATGCCATCGCGCCGGAAAGGTGACGACATGTTGGATATCGCGCACGCCGATAGCGACATACCGCTTGCTCCAGGCGTGCTCGACTTTGCTTGAATCGGGCGTGGATGCTCGTACCGGTGATGCCGGCGAAAACAGAAACAACGCCAGCAGGAAAGTGCCAACGATGAATAGCCGTCCTGTTCTGATCGCTATGCCCGAGGAATCCAGATGTTGTTCGATTCTATGATTTCAGCCTTGTGACCAAGCTGAAGCGGCTCTTTGGAATCAGTGTAAAGGAACAGCCCCTTGTAGTTGGTCAGGTACTGGAATTTCTTGACGAAAAACCCTCCCTTGCCGGTAACGACGGCATACTGGTCCAGTCGACTGACCAGCCGGACAAATTCGGTTGGCTCGACCCGGACGATCGGCCCCATTGCCCGTGTTGCTTTGGCGATTGCCGCGGCATGGGCGGCGGCGGCTTCGGCGCCGGAAAATGCTGCCATTGGTGATTTCCCTTTCTCTATCTAGTGCGCACCGTTCGATGTCTCGCGTGAGCTTTACTCACACGATCAAGAGAGCTTGTACGATGATTATCTCCTCAAGTTGCCTTTGCAATTCGCTTTTGCACATTGCCCCAGGCGGCCGTAGTCAGAAAGCTCTCATCCATATTCTGAATCATCGTTTCGAACTTCTTCCACGGGACAGCGAAAGTCAGCATGTCGGCCGGGACATGAGGGCGCGCAGTAACGTCGAACATCCCGATCACCGCCCGTGGCCGCTCCCGTCCCGCCTCAACCAGCGGTCGCGCTACAATGCTGCCACACCCTGCGCCGAATGGCGCGTACACGCCATCCAGTTCGGCTTCATCGAAATTCGCCAAAGTGAAGAGCCCGGAGAGAACATCGGGCCGCGCGAAAAAAACGGCCGCCATTGGAGCGTCAGACTGCTCGAGCCGGTCAATCCGCTTGAAGACGAGGAATTTCGATGGTGCTTCAAAGGTCGGTTGGTTCGCCATGAACTGATCAACCAGCTCGGGCGACTTCTTGTATCGTTCGCCGTGGATTTCTCCTTCGAGACCACACGAAAGAAAATACCGAAACCCCGGACGAATCTGGTTGGAGAAACCGAGAAATCGCTTTCCTCCCATACAGGGGACGGTGGTACCGTCAAAATAGATCGATTTCCCTTTGCGCACCGCTCCAAGTTCGGCGATCAGGCAATGCGGACGATCTCCGGCAGGAATTGCCTCCGCACCGGTCGGGCTTTCTGTGTAATAGAATGTCATGGGCAGGTCGACCGTTGGAAAGTACTTGCTCCACCGGTCGAGAAACTGATCTCTCAGAGGCAGGTTCATCCGTTGCACTCGCTTTCAAGAAGTGACTGACGAAAGGTATGCCTGTGGAGACTGAGCGGTCAAGAAAAATGGAACTGATGCCTAATCGAGTTTGCGGGCAACAACGATCATCCGAGCGGATTCCTCGGCGCTGGTCAGCGGAATGGCGGAGTCAAAATCCCCCAGCAGATTGGCGATGGCAAATCGGCCGTTCAGGCGCAGAAGAGCGGTGAGCGTTTGGAAGGAGAGGCGGCGAAGTTTCTCCGGACAATCGTGCCGCTCAGTCTTACCGTTCTCGGTGACCGTGTAAGAAATAGTCACTTCATCGATCTCCGTGAGTGGGTCGTACTGCTGACTGGTTCCGCCCCAGTCAGTGGTCACACTGACTCCTTCGCGCTCAGACGTCCAACTCGTCTCGACATTATCAGACACCGGCTTGTCACCGTAAAAGTCCCTCGGATGTGCGGTGGATATGATGTAGATCCCCCCTGGGTTCAGCATGTTCGCGGCGCAGGTGAGATTGTCCAGGATATCCTGGTTCGACAATAAATGGGCGAAAGAGACCAGAAGAATGTAAACGACATCGTACGTCTGCGGCGCAGCGAAATTCCGCATGTCGCCGAGAAATACCTGACCCGCAAGATTCTGATCTCTCAACTGCTGGTTGGCATAGCCAACCATTTCCGGTGCGAGATCCATACCATGCGAGACAATTCCCCGTCGCGCCATCTCTCGAACATGAAACGCCGGTCCGCACGCAAGTTCCATGGCTGACTTGACTGTGTGCCCCAGATGCCGCTCGGCCTCCTTGATGAGAAAGTCACACTCCCCCGGGACATCGCGCCAATCGAAGGCGATTTCATAGATGTGTGGCAGGGAGTAGGCCGATGGTGTCGTCATACGGTGGTATTGAACTGGCCGACGAGGTTTTCAAGACTGGTGAGCGGTCCGCAGCGCTCGTCCAGGGCAACGTATTCCTTTTGGAGAATCCGCTGGAACTCGGCGAACGAGTCGGCCGAGTTCCAGTAATCGAGCGTGGCGTATCGCCCGGGAACATGTTCGTGTCGAAGTAGCTCAGTTCTTACAAATCCGTTCGACCGGCGAAACAGCTTGACCCATTCCCCTTCCGGTCCATACAGCTCCTCGAACTGCAGCTCCTGTCCCTCCCGAACCTGATATTCCCAGATGATCACCAACATAATCGTAACCCGTGGCGCTCCCGGTTACTTCTTAGCCTTCAAAACTTTGGCATCCTGCATGAGATGCTTGATCAAAAGGATCTGACCGTAGTGACCTGAGAAATGCTCGAGGACATGGTACACGGTCCATTCGCGGGTGATTTTGAAATGGCGACGCATATAGGTTTTGGACAGATCGCTGTCCTTCCATTTGCGCAGTTCTTTGTGCGTAGAAGCTCTGGCTTTGCGCAGCAAAGTAAGATAGTCTGCCAGTTTGTAACCCTTAAGGGTCTTGGGGTGGACGCCGTCTTTCTTGAGCGGAAGTCCGTCGTCATCACCGCCTATGCCGATAATCTTCCTAAAGATCGCCTCGGCTTCCGGCTCAGTCGCAATCTCTTTCGGGGCGATGCTGATCCACCAGACATCGACCACCGCAAGATGCGCCAGCAGCATACCGATCGTGTTGACACCTTTGTGCGGCTGCCACTCGAGCTGTTTGGTCGTCAGCCCTTCGACATGCCCCTTCAGAAGGCGAAGTTGATCATCGAGCTGGGCGGCAAAAGAGCCGACCTGACGCTGGGTCTTCTTGTTGTACCCTTTGGGAAACCCGAGG
>JBATNE010000263.1:0-2221 GCA_049290195.1 Candidatus Zixiibacteriota bacterium | reverse complement strand
GACCATCATGTGCTCAAGACCGGGAGTCTTCTTCATCAGTTCCAGCGTAACTACGTGTTCGAATTTCCTGACCAGCTTGATGTCGACGGCGACCCATGCCGGATTATCCGGTTTCGATTTGGGATCGTAGTACGGATCTCGTTTGTCGAAGGCGGTTGGATCAGGGTACGCGGAGTTCACGACTTCGCAAATCCCCGCGACCCCCTTGACCTTGGTGCTGCTGTGGTAGAAGAACACCCGGTCACCGATTCTGATTGAGTCACGCAGGGTATTGCGAGACTGGTAGTTTCGGACCCCGGTCCAGGGGGCGGTTTGATTGGGCATTCCGGCCAGGTGATCGATCGAGAATTCTTCGGGCTCGGACTTGAAAAGCCAGCACTGCGGTGCCGTAGATAGTGCGTAAACCATACTGGTCAGGACCCTCTCTTTTTTAGGTAATGCAAATGCCCGAACATCCCGATAATCCTAAATAATGCAATAGGATAGCTCTTGACAAGGGGATAAAAATCGGTATCTTACAGTCCGAAAATACTTACACGATTTGTTCGCGTATTACACCAAGAAAAAAACCTCCTAGTTCAAGGAGAACCATGAGACTACATGTGCTCCCCGCACTGGCAACCTGCGCGCTCATCATGGCGTTCGCCACTCCCGCTAAAGCTGCGGCTGACTATGCAATAAAATTGCAGACTGGGGATGTCATTCCTCAGGCTCAGACCGATGTGGCCGCGGCGACATCGAACCTGAGCGGCAAGCATGTTCTTGTCCAATTTGACTATCCCATTACATTTGACGATAGAGACAGACTGGCTTCTCAGGGTATTACGATTCTGGACTATGTTCCAAGCAACACCTGGATAGCCCGAATCGATCGCCCGCTTTCATCGGGAGAAGTTGCCCGCATGAATGTCAAATGGGTGGGTGCAATCGCCCCCGACCAGAAAATCTCTCCCCTCCTGACAGAGTTTGGGATTCGCGAGACCTCGAAACGGGGCAACGGGCGGGCGCAGTTTGCAATCATCCTGCAGAAGGATCAGGACCTTGCAGTCTGGTCGGAACGGATGAAGTCTGATTTCAATGCCGAGATCATCGGCACCGAGCCAAGTGTAAACAAGATCGACCTGATCTTGCCTGAAGCGACCTATTTGGATCTGGCTCAGCTGGATGAAATACAGTGGATTGAACAGGGTCAGCCGGAAAAGATAGAGTACAACAATTCGGCTCGTGACAATGTCGGGGCCACAGTCATTCAGGCAGCCCCCTATAATCTCAATGGTTCCGGAATAATGGTCGCTTTGTGGGACGGTGGTCGCGCGAAGTCTTCCCATCCGGACTTCTCCGGTCGAGTCGTTGATATTGATGGGTCCGCAGTTGCAGCCCACGCCACGCATGTAGCGGGCACGATTGTCGGCGATGGAACCAATTCCGGCGGGATCTACCGCGGGATGGCACCGGGCGCACAGCTAATGACGCAGCAGTGGTGGAACTCGGCATCGGAAGCTGCCTCGGAGTATCAGCAGGCAACGGCGTTCTATCAGGCACGTACTGCCAACAACTCCTGGGGGTACGGTGTCGGAGACCCGGCAACCAACTCGGCCTGCAACGCTACGCTGGGGAACTACTTCTCCGAAGATGCTACGCTCGACAACATCGTGCGTGGAGATATCGGCAGCCCGATTTCGATCGTCTACTCTGCCGGTAACCAGCGCGGTTCCTCGACCCAGTATTGCGGTTCGATCGGCTGGACTTTCAATACGGTTGATCCGCTGGCATCATCCAAGAATGTCATTTCAGTCGGAGCCATCAATTCGAACAACAGCACAATGGCCTCGTTCTCGTCGTGGGGTCCGACCGATGACGGCCGCATCAAACCGGACGTAGTCGGACCGGGGTGTCAGAGCAACGACGACCACGGTGTGACCAGCTGCGCGACGAACAACGGATACACTGTGATGTGTGGGACATCGATGTCAGGCCCGGTCATTACCGGCGTTGTGGCTCTGATGTACCAGCAGCAGAACATCAGTTTCCCGAGCACGCCGATCCTTCCCTCCACCATCCGCGGTGTCTTGATCAACACGGCTATTGACCTTGGGCCTGTAGGTCCTGACTATCAGTATGGCTGGGGAAAAGTCGATGCCGTAACGGCCGTGAAGAAAATATCGGCGGGCACGCCTTCCTACGTTGAGTCGCAGATAACACAGAGTACCACTCAATCATA
>JBATNE010000262.1:0-15753 GCA_049290195.1 Candidatus Zixiibacteriota bacterium | reverse complement strand
GAAGCGGCTGGTGCGACCGTTGGAGAGAATGGAAGCGGCAACCTCGAGGGCCGGAAGGTCGGGATTGCCTATCTGCGGAATGAGCCAATTAACGAATGCGGCGGGGTTGGCATCATATTCAACTTCGACGCGACGTTCACCGGTTTGGGGCGGATCGAGACTGACGACCGGCGGCGGAAGCGGCTGGCCGGGGATCTTGCCGAAATACTTGTCGCAGATGGCGAACACTTCATCGGCTTTGACATCGCCGACGATGACCGCGACGGTGTTGGACGGGGAATAGTGCGACTTAAAATAGGCTTCGACTTCTTCACGCTGAACAGTCAGCAAGTCGCTCATCCATCCTACGACCGGCCAATGGTACGGCGAGGCCCAGTAAGTGGCGGCGCTGACGGCTTCATCGAGACGCCCCATGACATCGTTTTCAGTGCGAAGGCGACGCTCTTCCATAACGACATCACGCTCGGAATAGAATTCCCGAAGAACGAGATTGCCGATGCGGTCTGATTCCATGAAGGCCCAGAGCTCGAGGCGATTCTTGGGGAGCGAGACATAGTACTGGGTACCATCGTTGCCGGTGGAGGCATTGAGACCGGTGCCACCGTTCTGGAGGTAGGTACCCCAGAGTTCATCTTTGATGACGTACTTTTTCTGTTGGCTCTGGAGGTCCGCCATTTGGGCCCGAAGGCGTTTGAGTTCGGTGGAGTCGGTTCCGCTGAGGGGGTTCCGAATTTTGATTTGCTCGGCGTAAGCCAGGTGGGCCAGAGAATCGATCTTGACCATGATCGGGACTTCTGCCTGGTAATTGCTGGTGCCGATGATTTTGGTTCCTTTGAACAGCATGTGTTCCAGCAGGTGTGAGGTGCCGGTAATACCGGGGTGTTCATCGACTGAACCGGTGTTGTACCGGATGATAGTTGAGAAAACCGGAGCGGAGTGGTTCTCCAGTACCAGGATTCTCATTCCGTTGGTGAGGGTGTGCTTTTTGACATCGAGCTGGACATCCCCGGTCTGGGCATGGGCCAGCGCGGCCGAAAGCAGGAAAACGGACGCGATAATAGCATGGCGGCTCTTAAACACGTGGTCTCTCCTTGTCTGTGGTAACGCGCGACGTATTTGCAGTGCGGACATTAGTTCCCAACCTTCGCTGTGTGGCAATCGGACCGATGCAAATTCGGTCCGACTCGAAAGGTGAAAGCTATGTCACCGGGAAAGGATTATCAAGGCCGCACAAACGGGAAAATTGTAACGTCGGTGCCGGCGAACAGGAGGAACAGTGCGGTAGGTCCGGCTTACTTTCGCATCAGCGTATACATGCCGAAGAGATCTTTGTCGTAGTTCATGTCTTTGGCCCAGCCAAAAGCGTTCCCCATGGTTCGAGCGAACTCAGTGTCATCCATATCGTAAGCCAGAATCTTGAAGCCGATCTTCTCCAGCAGGGCGCGGTCGAAAGGGCACCGGCCATCGGACCAGGGAATGAACTTTTCATCGGGGCTACTCAGTTTGGGGTGGAGGTTGTAGATCATGAAAAAGCCGCCCGGTTTGAGCAGGTTGTAGACGGTGCGAACGAAGGTCGTATCATCGACTCCGAGGTGCACCAGCATGCGGGGGTCAACTTCCCGTTCGGGATGGATGTAACCACGCTTGAGGGTGTTCTTGGAGATGAAGGCATCGAGTCCTGGGCTGATTCTGTTGGCGAGGCTGGTATCTGACGGGAAGCTGCCGTAGAGGGTCTTTATTGATCCGGTCCGAGATGAGGTTGGGTCAATGTTGGGAATGGCGCCAACATCGGAATTGTCGCCGTAGACAATCGGCAGGAGTTTGTCGACTTCGATGCCGGTGACATTGGCACCGATTGAGGCCATGAGCCTTAGTTGGCCGATTGAGCCAAAGCCGAAGTCGACGATATGGGCTCCACTGAGGGATTTCAGTCCGGCCTGGCCGAGGAGGTCGAGGGGGCGGACGAAGGCAAGGGGGGTGCCGTAACGGGTATTGTAATAGAATGATTCATCGAGTTCGTTTTTCGTGAAGGTGGTCTTGGCGGAATCGGGCAACAGGTTATAGTCGGTATTGGACAAATATTTGCGGGGGTCCTTCTGTATCCAGACGACGCGTGGCGTGGTAATGCGCAAGAGGTGCGGGACTGCCTCCAGGAATTGGTGGCCGATACTGCTCTTGACCAGAGGTGTCACGGTGACAGCCTGAGCTTTGAGAACCCCGACTGCGGAGGAATCGGTCTGTGCACACACGACGTGCGGAGAGGTGCCGATCATGGCGGTGGTCAGAAGCAGAGCAGCCAGGATCCGGCTGCAGTGGACTCTCATATGATTCGTCGAAATGAGCATAGCGTGCGCCTTTGGTCTGAGTTACTGGGAAACGACTACGACAAGCTACCTTGAGCGAGCGTGCTGTCAAGTTTAAGCGATTTGGCAGGGGCCCAAATATTTACAACCCCGGCACCATGCGGGCCGGGGTTGCTGGAAGGGTATATCGAAAGAGATGTGCGGATCATGTCTGGAACAGGTACTGCAATTTCATAAATATCTGGCGATTGACGTTGCGCCATTTGAGCGGTTCCGGCGGGTCATAGCCCTCGCCACCGACTTGTGAATAGTCGACCGCTGAGCCGAGGTAGAAGAGGGAGAACGGGCTGATGCGATAGGTCAGGAGCGGGTCCACATTCCACGTTTTGCCGAAATCATCGTACTGCACGATCAAGCGAATGGAAAGGGCTTTGCTCCACTGGAACTGCGCGCGCGTTCTGGTGATATATCCGGCGAAATAGCGCTCGCCGTTTTCGAGGCTGGTGAGGCGGGCGTAATCCAGCTGCGGTTCGATGGTGAGGCGGTCAATCGGTTTGAGCGAGGCGTACAGGCCATAGTACATGCGGCGACCGCGAGCCATCTGGTAGCGGGCAAGGGCGCGTCCGACCTGCAGGTAGCCGCCGGCGCCGATTTTGTTATTGAAGCGAGAGTCAATATTGCAGCCGAACCAGGTGATATTGCCGAAATACTGTCCCTGCCAGCGTTCGTAATCTGAGTGATAGGCGAAATCGATTCCAGTCTGAGCGATACTGGTCTGGGTATAGACTTCATACGACTGATACTGGTAACGGCTAACGCCGGTAAGGAAGTCCCATCGGCGGGAGTAATTGGTCTGCGGCGTGATGCTGACGATTGGTCCGCTTTTCGGGAGAATGGCGTATCCGGTGTAGGCATCAAGAGTCCTGTGGTTGGCGACCGGGTCAAAGCCGATTTCGGTGCGATAAGTCGGGGAGATCTGATTGTACCCCAAATAGACATTCCAGTGGCTTGAGTTTCGGTTGAATCCCCAGATCAAAGCATCGCCGCCGAACGACTCACCATCGAGGGCAATTGTCCTCTTGCCGGCATCAAAAGTACTGCCACCAAAGGTCGGTCCGAATTTAGGTTCGGCGGTGTAGGTGTAAATGTAGTTGAGATTGGTGGTGTACGATCGCGACAGTCTTATCCGGCCATCGAGTGATACCACTGACCCGGAACCGTGATGTTCGAACCGGCGGTCGGAGAGGAAGAATCCGAGTTGGCTGTTGCGGCCGAACTGGTGTGATCCGCGCGCCACTGCGGCATAGGACTTGCCGAGGTTCAAGGTGAAATTGCTGGCATCGAGCGGAATCATATACGGGCTTTCCGTGTCGTATGCGGCAACGACGCCCAATCGGTTATTCCCTTTGCGACTGGTCAACTTGCCGGCGAACTGGGGATTGTTGATGGTTCGGCTATAGAAAGAGTTAAACGGTGTCTGGAAGATGTCGCTTCCTTCCTGGAAGAAGGGGCGGCGTTCCGGATAGAACAGGGAAATAGTGGAATTGACATCGATCTGAGCGGCATCGGCTTCGATCTGACTGTAATCAGGATTGACGGTACCTTCGACCGTGATGTCCGATGACAGCGAGTATTTCGCGCCGAGAGAGAGTTCCGCCTGAGTGTTTTCATTGTGGAAATTGGAATGCGGGTCAGACGGATCAATAACCTGTCCGGTCTGATGCGCGACCATTGAGGGGAGGACTTCGAGTCCACGTCCCGCGTGAACATCGCGGATTCCGGTAACGGTTCCAAACTGGCAGGGGAAGCACTGTTCGGAGCGGTCGTTGGCGGCCCAGGAATCTTGTTTGACGACTGACCGGGGGCGCTGACGCCAGAGGTCGACGCGCCATTTCTGTTCTGACTGGTCGGGGAAGCGGAGTGAGGCGAAGGGAATCGCCATTTCCACCGAATATCCGGAGTCAGTTCGTTCAGCGGCAGCCTGCCAGACGATATCAAAGCCCAGGTTGGGACCATCGTTCTGGCCCGGTGTCCAGAGCCAGTCTTTTTGAATTCCGTACGGATTCACCCAGAGCTGATAGGCCCAGGCGCCGTTGCCATAGGTATCGAGGAAGAGACCGACGGCATCGTTGGCGCTCCACTGATCGCGCTGCGCCATGGTAGCGCGGACGGACTTACCGTCGTCTTTGCAGATGAACCCGACATAGAGACGGTCTTCGTCATAGGTGATATAGGCAATGGTGGGGACATCGGGTTTGGTGTTGTTGCCGGGCGTCCGTTCGGAGAAGTGGTCGGCGCGCGCGGCGGTGGACCAGGCGGCCTCATCAAGATGGCCATCGATCACAATTGGTCCCGAAGCACGGGATACTTGCAGGGAAGGGTGGAAGACCGGCGTAAACGTTTCCTGGGCGGTAGCCACTGCTCCCATAGTGAGGGCAGCGATGAGAGCAATTCTGGTGGCTCGCAGAAGAGTTGAAAATTGACCGTTCCGCATATGCAATACCTTTCGTTTGCGGTGTCCGAAAAGGCAGGCGCTGCCCGGAGCCTGGGTGAGCTTTCATCGGCTCGAAGGTCGAGGTGAAAGGCACGCAGGGCACATGGATTTAGCGACGTGAATTGTCCTGACTTTTCCTACGAAGTCATTACGAGACGCATGGAGTATTAGTTACGGAGCGATACAAAGTTTAGTGCGTAATGTGACAAAAAAGTGGATTCATGGAGTGGCAATACGGTATCTCGGCAATTGGAGGATGTTCGGAAAGAGCCTGATACAGCGGTTTCATTTCGGGACAGACCGGGTGATTCCGGGGGCAGGAAGGGGCGGAGATTGAATCCAGAGACGAAAATTCGCGATAAGTCCGGCATGAAAGGGCCCGGCTCAGCAGTTTCTGCGCCGGGCAAATCGATTTAGCGGCGACGTCCAAACAGGCGAAGGAGCATCAGGAACAGGTTGATGAAATCGAGATAGAGACGAAGTGCTCCGATGATCGCTTCTTTGCGGTCGGCTTCGGTCCCTTCGTTTCCGATGATGTTCGATGCTTTAATCTTCTGCGTATCCCACGCGGTGAGCAGGACAAAGATGAGGACGCCGAGATAGGTTGTAGCCCAGTAAAACGTTTCGTTGCGCCAGAACATGTTGACGATAGTTGCGATCATGAGGCCGAAGAGACCCATGATAGCGAACCCGCCGACACCGGTGAGGTCCCGCCTGGTGGTGTAGCCATAGAGGCTGGTGGCGCCGAAGGTACCGCCGCAGACCAGGAAGGTTGTGCCGATCGAGGACATCGTGAACTGGAGAAAAATGACTGAGAAGGTGATGCCGTTGGCGGCGGCATAGGCGAGGAAGAGAACGGTCGCGGTCTGGGCCGACATCTTCTCAATCCGAGAGGTGAGCCAATAGACCATACCGAGTTCGGCCAGGATGATGACAATGAAGGCGAAACGATTGCCTACGACCAATTCAATGAGCTGAGGTATGGTGGCGATCCAGAAGGCGAGGGCACCGGTAACGCCGAGGGCGAGGGCCATCCAGCCGTACACTCTGGTCATGAAGCGTTGTTGTTCGAGCGCGATTTGATAATCGGGAACGGTAGTGGTTGCCATAAAGCCAATGCTCCTTCGCGTTATACTCGCTATAGGCTGATCCAATCATAGAGTTTCGTCGGTTTCGGGTCAACTATTTGAAAAAAAATCAGGGGAGGGGCGGTTCAGGTCAATTTCCTGCTGGTCAAAATGGAATTCTTGTATATCTTGACCGCTGCTTACGCAGATTATGGCACACAAAGCACCAGTATATAAAGACCTCATAGCGGTTCGGACTTCGAAAATCCAGGGCCGGGGCGTGTTCGCCCTGCGCCGGATTCGCAAAGGGAAGAGGATCATCGAGTATATCGGTGAGAAGATTTCCAACGAAGAAGCTGAAAAGCGGTATCCGGATGATACGTCGGAACGGCATCACACGTTCTTGTTCGAGTTGGATGAAGAGACGATAGTCGATGCCGCCACGGGGTACAACATATCCCGCTATATCAACCACTCCTGTTCCCCCAACTGTGAGGCGATCATCGATGACGGGCATATCTATATCGAAGCCCGCAAAGAAATCAAGAAGGGGGAGGAGCTGACCTACGACTATAGCTTTGAGGTCGAAGGGCGGCACACCAAGGAGCTTCTGAAGTGGTATGTCTGCTACTGCGGGTCGCGACGGTGCCGGGGGACGATTCTGAAGCCTCGTCCAAAGAAGCGGAAAAAGGTTCCGAAAAAAGCTCCCAAGAAGGCCCGCAAACGGTAGTCCGACGGGGCTTTGGCTCCGGTTGAATCCGCTTGAATTTCAGATACTATTCCGTACCTTTCCACATGGTGGCTTCATAACCAGGTCGCCCGAATATTTTGACTCACAACTTACAGGACTATGCTCAAATTAATAGGTACTGACGGCGCGCAGTATTACGCGTGGAATTTATTGCCCGGGACCTTCACGGTCGGACGGAGCTCTGATTGCGAATTTCCCATCCCTGAAAAGACTGTGTCCCGTCGTCACGCCAAGCTGACTATCGGGACGGATGGTGCCTGCATTGTGGAGGATCTGGGGAGCCACAACGGCACATACCTGAACGGGCGCAAAGTTGAGGGGCAGGCGGCGTTCAAGGTTGGGGATCAGGTCAGATTCGGCCAGGTGGATTTCAAGTGTGTGGCGGATGACCAGAGTTCCGGGATGCTTCAGGCACGGCTGACCGAGCAGGTGATCGAGAAGTCGGTGTATATGTCGATGAATGAGCTGCTGCAGCCGCTGCCGCAGCGTATTTCGGACCTTCCGGAATTGCTGCCGACTCTATTCGAAATGGCCAAGATTCTGGTCCTTCCGGAGCCGCAGCATGTCATGTTGGAAAAGTCGCTGGCGATGGTGGCCAAGGTGATTCCGGCGGAGCGGTTTGCCGTCTTGTTTACATCGGATGACGGCGAGCAGGTGTTCGCCGTGGCGACACTACTACCGGGGGGAAAAGACCCGGGGCAGTTTACACTCTCCAAGACGATCATCAGGGAGCTATTGACCAGCAAGATCGCGATTTTGATCGGGGATCCATCGATGGACCCGCGCTTTGCCGGACAGCAGTCGATTATCATGTCATCGCTCAAATCGGCGATGGCGGTTCCGCTTCTGGATGAAGAGCGGGTACTGGGGATTTTGTACTGCGATAGTTCCAGTCCAGTGCACAGGTACAACGACGAGTATTTGAGACTCTTTGCGACCTTTGGCAATATTATCGCATCGCGACTGGTGAACTTCACGCTGCTTCAGGAGCGGACCGAGAAGCAGGCTATGGAGACGGAATTGCGTCGGGCAGCATCGATCCAGAAAAATCTGCTGATCAAGACGCCGCCGCCGTTGGAAGGGTACTCCATTCATGCCATGCAGAAGCCGGCGCGATCGGTCGGTGGTGACTTGTACGATGTTGCACAGTTGCCGGACGGGCGGCTGGTGTTCATGGTGGCTGATGTGAGCGGCAAGGGAATGGGGGCGGCGCTGTTGATGTCGAATATACTGGCGTCGTTCCGGATTCTATACAACGATCCGCAGTTCGATCTGGAGCGGGCGGTGAATCAGGTGTCGAAGCAGCTGCTCAAATACAGCGCGACGGAAGATTTTGCGACACTGTTTGTTGGTGTTGCATCACCCAATCAGAATCGGATAGATTTCCTGAACGCAGGGCACAATCCGCCGGTGCTGGTACGGAAAAACGGGACCAAAGAATTCTTGCAGGCATCCGGCACGATGATCGGCGCGTTCGATTTCAGTACGTGGGAAGCGGATGGGCTCTCGATGGAGTCCGGGGATCTGCTGATCATTTTCTCCGATGGTGTCACGGAAGCGACGCGGGGAGAGGATCTTTATTCGGATGGACGAATGGAAAATCTGGTGGTGACCAATCGCGGTGAGCCGCCACAGGTAGTGGCCCAACGGTTGGTGGACGACATTGAGTTGTTTGTCGGGGACGCTCCTCGTTCCGATGATATCACGATGCTCATTCTGAAGAGGGAATAGCCATGTTAGAAGCAGGACGGCAGTTCGCGCATTTCAATATCATTCGGCTCCTCGGCGAAGGGGGAATGGGCCAGGTATATCTGGCCGAGGATCAGAAGCTTGGCAGGCAGGTGGCGTTGAAAGTTCTGACGAAGCAGTATTTCAACGACACTGAACGGATGCAGCGGTTTGAGCGGGAAGCGCGCACGGCGGCGCAGGTGTCCCACCCGAACGTGATGGCGATCTACGATATTGGGGCGGCGCCCGATCCGGACGATGGTCAGGAGATCAGTTATATCGTCATGGAATACATCTCCGGGAAACCGCTATCCGATTATATGCGGGCCAAACCATCGGACCTGGCCACCACGGTGCGGCTGGCGGAGAAGATAGCATCGGGGCTGGCGGCGGCGCACAAGATGATGGTGGTCCACCGCGATATCAAGGCGGACAATATCATTGTCGACGATGAGGACCAGCCGAAGATACTGGATTTCGGATTGGCCAAGCCGATGGAGCCGCTTCAGATGAAGGGGGATGGAGACTCAACGAGGACCATTTCCAAGGAATTGACGAAGGCGGGAAAGATTGTCGGGACGGTGTCGTACATGTCCCCCGAGCAGGTGCGCGGCGAGAAAGTGGATGCCAGATCGGATATCTTCTCCTTTGGGATACTGCTGTATCGTATGGCGAGCGGAGAGTTTCCGTTTGCGGGTCCGACCGAAGTCTCCACGCTGGCCAAGATTCTGGAATCAAAGCATGAGCCGCTTCGGATGCGAAATGACTCCATTCCTCCGGAACTGGAGCGGATAGTTGACAAGTGCTTGCAGAAAGACGCGAACGACCGGTATCAGGATACACGGGATCTGGTGGTCGATCTGAGGAATCTGCGGCGGCAGTACGATAGCGGAGTCACCGACAGTTACTCGGGGATGAAGACCGGGCCGGTGGCGATAATCAGGCGTCCCAAATTTTACGCTAACTGGAAATATTACCTTGCTGCGGCTCTTCTCGTCTTTCTGGCGTATCGCATCTTCTCTTCCAAATCGGGAGGAAGCGGCTCGGGGAAGCTTCAGGCAAAAGAAAACAGCCTGGCGATACTTGGGTTTGACAACAAGACCGGCGACAAGTCGCTTGATTGGATGGAGAGCGGGTTGCCGGAAATTTTGATGACCGATCTCGCTGAGACACGCTCGTTGAATATCATCAGCCGTCAGCGGATACTGGAAGCGATCGACAAGAGCGGCGACGATGAGGAGGAACCAACTTCAGAGGAATACCTCCGCGCGGCCCGGGATCTTGGGGCGACCATGGCGCTCTCCGGATCTTACTTCAAGATGGGGGACAAGATCAGGATCGATGCCCGGCTGGAGAGTATTGAGAGCGGGAAGATATTGCTCGGTGAAAAAGTAGTTGGCACCGATCCGTTTTCGCTGGTAGACAGTCTGACCGGCAAGGTAGCAGCCTCCCTCAATATCAGTCAGGGCGCCACAGAGCATGGGGTCGCCAGCATGACGTCGTCGTCGCCCGAGGCATACAAACAGTATGTCCTGGGGATGGAGAAGCTGGGGAACATGCAATGGGACGAGGCGATTCCGTATTTCAACCAGGCGATAGCGATCGATTCGACCTTTGCCCTTCCCTATATGCGCATCGGGATGTCGAACGCTCTCGAAGGGCGATCGCGGCAGGCAACGGAATGGTTTGCGCGGGCGACAAAGTTCGAAGGAAAGTTGCCGACCAGGGAACGGTCGATGCTGGATGTCTATTCGGATATCTGGTTGAAGCGCAAATTCGATGATGCCTTCACGAAGCTTCAGGTGCTGGTCGCGAGTTATCCTGATGATGTTGAGCTGCGGAGCATTTATGCCGTTCTAACCTACCAATTGGCGCACGACACGACGAAGGCGTTCGCCCAGTTTGACACTGCGCTGGCACAGGCACCGTCGTATATGTTCGCGCTGCATTTCCAAGCGACAGTCTTTTTGGTTTATGAACAATTCGATCGCGTGCTTGAACGGGCAAAGGTGATCAAGGGCCTCCATCCCGATTCCTGGCATGGGTACAGTCTGACTGCGACAGTCCTGGAGCGGCAGGGGAAGTACCCTCAGGCGATCGACGAATTGCAGACCTATCTCAAGCGGAAGCCGCTGTCATCGGATGCGCTGTTCAAGCTGGGTGATATTTACATTCGGATGCGCGACTTTGAAAAGGCGCAGGTGTACACCGATTCGCTGCGCGTTGCGAGTGGCGGGGACCCGTTCAAGTTGCGGGATTACTATCTTCGCATGGAGAATCTGGCGGAGTGGACGGGACAGTTCCGTCGGTCGATTCAGTATTCCAAGCAGAGTATTGATCTGATGTTGGCGGCCAAAGACAGCATCAATATTGCATCGGCGTATTCCGATCTGGCGGGGACGTATGAGAATATCGAAGAAAAGGACAGTGCGCTGGCCTACTACCGCAGGGCGGAGCAGTACTCCGTGGGCGGCATGTTCCCGAGTCTGCCGATCAGCGCAGTTGAATTTGATCCGAAGAACGACAGCTGGGCGCGACCGATTTTCAACAAGTGGGTGACCAATTTTCAGGCACACACGCCGAAGAATTTGTGGGGGATCACCGACGCGCTTGTCGGCATCTATGAAGGCAGTCTGAAACGAGACACCGCGCAGATAATCAAGGCGACGCGGGACCTGGTCAAAGTCCAGGGAGAACAACCCGGATCAGGCAACATGAAGGGGCTCGCACAGCTTTTGATCGCCAACGGTCAGTACCAGGAGGGGAAGAAGATGCTTGAGGGATACATATCGGGTACGACCATCACTACCGGTGCAACCAGTTACATTTTCGGGCTGTATTATCTTGGCCGGGCCTATGAGGGTCTGGGTGACAAGCAGGGGGCGAAGAAGTACTATCAGGAAGTCCTGAAGTACTGGGGCAAGGCGGATGTTGAAGTCAAGCAATTGGCGGAAACGCGGGCGCGCCTGGCGAAGCTCGGAACCTGATAATATGCTTTAGGATTCACCGTGTGCGCCCCAGACAGCGCGGGCGCCTTCTATGTGAAAAATGGTGCGAGAAGTCGCGGTTCCTGTTACTGATTGTATCAGGAACCTTTTTTTTCTTGCGCGGCTTCGCCTGACCATTGTAAGTTGGGTCAGGTTTTTCACTATTTTCCAGATCAATCAAAGGGCTAATCGTCATTCAACATAAAAGGGCTGAGTCCGTTTTATCATAACAGAAATCGATCATGGATGATTGAGATCGTGACAAGAACACCAATTGCCACGGACTGAAAGGGGGTTGCAGATTCGTCCGTCTGGGCATTATCCGTTGTATTTTTTCGAGTAACAACTTCACCCAAACATTCATTGGAGGGATCATGAAACGGTTTGGAACTATTCTGTTCCTCGCACTATTGCTTGTCACCGGTTCGGTGATGGCACAGGGAGTCGCCAAGGTCTCCCGTGACCTGACCACACCGTCGTTTGTCGGCTATGTTCAGGATGAATTCATCGTCAAGTTCAAACCAGATGTCGGGTCGCTTCAGACGCGACGTGCGCCGTCGGGTACACTTTCGGTCGGCGTAACGGATTTTGACGCAATTTCGGCAAAATTCGGCGTTTCGCAGATTCGCGAATTATTCCCCGGCTCGGCCAGCATGGCCACCGCGAGAGACAAAGGGCTCCCGCAATTCTATACATTGAAAATTCAGTCGGGGACGGTGGACGAAGCAGTCGCTGCGTACAAACTGAATCCGATGGTTGAATATGCGGAGCCGATTGCGATTCACTCGGTCATGGCGACACCAAATGACGGTTTCTACGCCAATCAGTGGCATCTCAATCGGGCCAATGACGCCGATGTGGATGCTCCGGAAGCCTGGGATATCGGCACCGGATCAACATCGATAATCATCGCCGATCTCGATACCGGGCTTCGGTACTACCATAAGGATTTGGGCGGATCAAACGCCTCCTCAACAAATCCGACCGGCACCGACGGCAATGTCTGGATCAATACGGCGGAGAAGAACGGCGTAGCGGGGGTCGATGATGACGGCAACGGCTACGTTGACGACTGGGTCGGCTGGGATTTTGTCACCGGAGTAACCGGCTGCTGGTCCGGCGAAGACTGCAGCACGGCGGACAATGATCCGCGCGATTTTAATGGCCACGGTACTCACACCGGTGGTCTGGCAGCGGCGATTTCCAACAACGGCTATGCGGTAGCTTCCGCGGCCGGCGGCTGGCTGGCCGGCGTTCAGGCACCGACCGGAAACGGCGTCAAAGTGATGGGGCTCCGGATCGGTTATTCAGCGAGCTATCTGGGTCAGGAAGCCGGATTTGTACGCATGGACTTTGCGGCATCGGCATTTTACTATGCGGCGGCAAAGGGAGCGAAAATCGCCACCTGCAGCTGGGGGGCATCGAATACGACCGCTCTGGCGGCGTCAATCGACAACTTCCTTGCACAGGGCGGGCTGATTTTCAAAGCTGCCGGCAATGATGGAACCCAGACAGCCGACTATATGTGTGCACGCACTGACATCATCAGCGTCGCGGCCACTGATACCAACGACTGCAAAGCTGACTTTTCGACCTATGGTACCTGGGTGGACGTATCCGCTCCGGGAACCGGGATTGTGAGTACGTACCATCTCCACTCCGATGCGGCGAATGACTACGTTGCCACGCTTGACGGTACGTCGATGGCCACGCCGTTGGCTGCGAGCGTTGCGGCACTTCTGTGGTCGAAGAATCCCACCTGGACAGCGGCGCAGGTTCGCGACACACTGTATGCGACATGCGACGCGATTGACAGCAAGAGCTGCAATACTTCATATGCGGGGAAACTGGGTCGTGGCCGCGTCAATGCATTCAGGGCGTTGCAGGCAGGCGGGACACCGTGCGACGTCGCAGCGGGCTTCACCGGCACGCCGACCACAGGCTGTGCGCCGCTTACGACCACATTCACGGACCAGTCGACCGGTCCGGTCACCGGATGGCTCTGGACGTTTGGAGACGGTGGAACATCGACTCTTCAGAGCCCGAGCCACCAGTATACGGTAGCCGGCACTTATACCGTTTCGCTGAAGGTCACTTCCGCTTCGTGTACGGCGGGGAATACGTTTACGCGTACGAACTACGTTACGGTGACGGGAGCTCCGACCGCCAATTTCATCGGCAGCCCAACGAGCGGATACACGCCGCTGACGGTTGCGTTCACCGATCAGTCGACCGGCGGGCCGACTTCCTGGAGCTGGACGTTCGGTGACGGCGGAACGTCGACGCTTCAGAGTCCAGGCCACCAGTATACAGTTGCGGGTACCTACACCGTCGCGCTGACGGCTACCAACGCCTGCGGCAACAATACGCTCACGCGCACGAACTATATTACCGTCACCACGCCGCCTGCGCAGCAATGCGATGATTTCAACGATGGCAACTTGACGGGGTGGGTGAATTCGACCGGCACCTGGACCGCGACCGGCGGTGCAATGAAAGGGAATTCAAATACGACGGACGCGAAGATCACCTCGCCATTTGGGTCATTTACAACGGCGACCATCGACTGCGATGTGAGGATGAACACCGGTCGGACCAATCGTCTGGCGCGGATCATTTTCGCTTACGTGAATGCGAACACGTATCGCTTCATTGAAGCGGACGACATCAACAACCGCTGGCGGATTTACGAGCGGACCAGTGGCACCAATACGGTACGCGCCACGTTCAACCAGACACTTGCTACGGCAACCTGGTATCACGCCCAGGTGCTTGCAGCGGCGGATGGCAATGTCACGCTGAAAGTCGGCGGAGTGACACTTGGCTCATACAAGTTTGCTTCGGCCACGGCCGGGTTGGTCGGCTGCGGATTCACTCGCGCCAATTCTGACTTTGACAATTTCTGTGTGGGATCTTCGGTCAGCGGGGTAATCGTCGCCTTCCCGCCCACGGATGAACCGGCGCAGAATGCTGTGGCTGCCAATGTTCCGGCCGGTTTTGACCTAAGCCAGAACTATCCAAATCCGTTCAACCCAACCACAAACATCAACTTCTCAGTCCCGGCCACATCGCATGTGACGGTGGAAGTGTTCAATATTCTCGGTCAGCGCGTTGTCACGCTGTTCGACGGGGACAAGGCTGCCGGCACGTATACGGTGACCTGGAATTCCCGCGATGAGAGCGGCAATGCGGTTTCTTCAGGAATTTACTTCTATCGTCTCGTTGCAGGTGAGACCGTCATCAACAAAAAGATGATGTTGCTCAAGTAGTAACAGGCGAGACAGTGACGCAAAGCAAAAGCCCGGTCCGAAAGGATCGGGCTTTTCTGTTGGCATAATTTGTATTGAGCTTACTTGCCGGCAGGGGTAGCGGTGGCGCCACCAGCGAGGAACCTGGCAGTGTTCTCTTCAGCCATCTTGGCGGCGGCGGCAGGATCTTTCATCCCCATTTCATGGCATTTGTCGGAGCAACAGGCGTAGCTCTTGCCGTTTGCTTCGATATACTTGGTGCCGGCATTCGGCTGGAACAGTTTGCCGCAGGCACAGACGGCGACTTCATTGGACGCCGTGTTGTGGTGATGCATTCCTGTAGCCGCGGTCTTGGCGGCATTTTCTTTGTGTTCCATTTTGGCGGGAACGGCCTTGGTGTCGTCGGCCATCGCGGGGGCAATCTGGATCAGACAGAACGCCATCAGTGCGAGCATGACCAACATGAGTTTCCTGGACATCTCTTCCTCCTTGGAAGTTGAACGTTTATCCCGGACATCATTTACCTGGAGCAGGTACCGCACGGTCTCCTGCTCACTTCTTGACCCAGCGTTATACCGCTACCAAACTTTATGGATTCAGTTAAAACAGCGGATGGAAGAAAAAATTGGACTGTTTGTGTCTTTGTTCGGTCGGTCGCTACGTACTCCCGCTATTGCCTTGAGGCGCAATCAATTATCTGGAGCGAAGGGGCGGCACACCCGGTCGGAGATTTGTATCTTGGCTTGTGAGGATTGGGGGTGAGATCAGTTTCCGAATCGTACTCACATTACGCCACTTGACAAACCGATCCTGTTTCCAATATTTAGTTATCTGGGAGGACACTTAACCGACATCCGCGAATCCGGGGGAAGTACCAGGCAGTCGCCTTACGTGCGCTATTTACGACCGCTAAGTAGGTGCACATCCGTGCAAAGAGCCGGTACAAGAGTGTTCGGATAGTCGGATCATTCTCGAAATCGTCTATGGGATAGGGGATTCCTCCCGCAGCGGGGCTGTTCGTCGAATCATCACGTGTTCACTGAGGCACGCAAGAAATACACGTCGACAATTTACGGATGAAGCGCTGATCATGAAACGAGGAGGTTGTCATGCGTCAAGTGGTTAAGGGGAAAGTACTGACGGTTCGTGCGATCGGGGGGCTGCACGTTGTCATT
>JBATNE010000261.1:0-50575 GCA_049290195.1 Candidatus Zixiibacteriota bacterium | reverse complement strand
GTCTATAGCGGAACAAGAATTGGGGTATAAGCCGGGGGACGTTATCAACATCGGGTGGTACTGCTCCGATCGGATCTGTAAGCTTGGCAAAGCCAACAAGCTGGGTCTGATCTGGGAAGGACTGGGTGGGCAGGAAAAGAAATACACCTACAACGATATTCGTCTGGCAAGTAACACCATTGGGGCGTTTCTTCGCTCGCTGGGAGTCAAACCGGAAGATCGAGTCTGTCTGTTTATGGACAAGATCCCGGAATTGTATCTCGGATTCATTGGTGTACTCAAGATCGGTGCGGTCGCACAGCCGCTCTTTTCGGCGTTTGGAGATGAGTCGCTCTTTGTGAGACTTAATAACGCCGAAACAACCGCCATCATCACGCAGCGGAAGCATGTCGGCAAAGTGCGCAAGATTCTGGCCGATATGCCGTATCTCAAGCATATCATTGTCGTCGATCACGACGGCAAGAAGCCGCTTCAAGAACGCGAAGTTGCATTCTCGCTGGAGACTGAGCCCAAAGTAGAAGTGCTCGAGATCCATCCGACTAAGGCTGATTCCCCATCGGTACTTCACTACACTTCCGGGACCACCGGACTGCCGAAGGGTGTGAAACACGTACATTACTCGCTCATATCGCAGTACTTGACGCTCAAATGGGTGCTGGATGTAAAGGACGATGACGTCTATTGGTGTACGGCCGACCCGGGCTGGGTGACCGGAACATCATATGGCATTATCAGCGCCTTTGCCAGCGGCGCTACCCAGTGTGTGATGGATATCGGCTTCTCGGCCGAGGCGTGGTATCGCTTCATCGAGAAGCATCGCATTACAATCTGGTACTCTGCGCCAACGGCGATCAGATCGCTGATGAAGGCCGGGGATGAGATCATAAAGAAATTCGACCTCTCTTCGCTACGTCATCTTGCAAGCGTAGGGGAGCCATTGAATGCCGAAGCGGTCATCTGGTCACAGCGGGTATTCGGCCTTCCGTTCCACGACACTTACTGGCAGACCGAAACCGGCTCCATCATGATCACCAATTTCCCCGGTATGAAAATCAAGCCCGGTTCGATGGGACGCCCGTTCCCCGGTATCACGGCGGTCGTGCTCGACGATCGCACCTATGAACCGATCAAGGAGACTGGCAAAGTCGGGCTTATCGGCTTTAGGCCGGATTGGCCGGCGCGGATGCGGGGCTACTGGAATAACGAGACTACTTTCCAGGGAAAATTCAAGAATGGCTGGTATCTCTCCGGCGACAAGTCGAGTATCGACAACGAAGGGTACTTCTGGTTCACGGGGCGCGATGATGATATCATCAATACGGCCGGGCACCTGGTGAGTCCGTTCGAAGTTGAGTCCGCTCTGCTGGAGCATCCGGCAGTTGCCGAATCGGCGGTAGTGGCCAAGCCGGATGAGATCAATATGGAAGTGGTGAAGGCGTTCGTGATGCTGAGACCCGGTTACACTGCCGGAGATGAACTTGAATTGGACATAATGAACTTTATTCGTAAGAAGTTGTCGCCTCTGGCGATGCCGCAGGAGATCACCTATGTCGACTCCCTTCCCAAGACCCGTTCCGGCAAGATCATGCGCCGGCTGCTTAGGGCCAAGGAATGGGGACAGGACGCGGGTGATATCTCCACACTGGAAAGCGACGACTAATTCTCAAGGAGGTTTGCAATGAGTGATATCAAAGATGTGGTGCTGACGTATGTGAAGAATGAATACCTCGAGGATGAGGATCAGGAAATCACATATGATACACCATTGATATCCGGCGGTATTGTCGATTCATTTTCGATGGTTTCGCTCAAGAGATTTCTCGAGAGTCGATACAAAATCTCGATTCCCGATGACAAGGCCACTCCGGAGGCGTTTGACACGGTCACCAAAATCGTGACGCTGGTCGAAGGGTTCTTGAAAAAATAGCGCTGACCCGATGGTCAGAGTGTAACGGCATGGGAGTTTCCAATGGCATTTTCAGAAGCTGTCCGTAAGACATATCAGACGCAGCTGGCAGGGATAAAGGACGCCGGTCTGTTTAAGCAGGAACGGTTTATCCACTCGGCTCAGGCGGCGGATATCGAAGTCGAGTTTCCAACCGGGGAGAAGCCGAAGAAGGTCATTAACATGTGCGCAAACAACTATCTGGGGCTCTCGAGTCATCCGGATGTTATTAAAGCGGCGCACGAAGGTCTCGATACGAGAGGATACGGCATGTCATCGGTCCGCTTCATTTGCGGCACCCAGGACATCCACAAGCAGCTCGAAAAGAAGATTACCGACTTTCTCGGCACTGAGGACACCATTTTGTTTCCCTCCTGTATGGACGCCAATGCGGGGGTGTTCGAAGCAGTTCTCACCAAAGAGGATGTGATCATCGCCGATCGGTTGATACATGCGTCGCTGATCGACGGTATCCGTCTCTGCAGTGCGGAACAGGATACGTACAAACATGCCGACATGGCGCACCTGGAAGAGAAGCTTCAGCTTCATGAAGGGAAGCGAATGCGGATGGTGGTCACCGACGGCGTGTTCTCGATGGACGGTGACACTGCTCCTCTCGATACCATGGTGGCGCTGTGCCAGAAGTACAATGCAATGCTTCTGGTCGATGACTCGCATGCATCGGGATTTATCGGCAAGACGGGCCGCGGAACGCATGAAAAGTGCGGTGTGGTGGGACAAATCGACATCATCACCACGACATTTGGCAAAGCACTCGGCGGTGCATCCGGCGGTTGCGTGTCGGGACGCGCGGAGTTGGTGGAGCTGTGTCGTCAGCGGGCCAGGCCATATCTGTTTTCGAATACGATCGCGCCGGTGGTGGTGTCCGGCGTATTGAAAGTTCTCGACATCCTTTCAAAGAACACTGAGCGTCGTGATAAGCTCGAAGCCAATGCGGCCTACTGGCGCAAAGGACTCAAGGATGCCGGTTTTGTGCTGAAAGAAGGAGACACGCCAATTGTTCCAGTGATGCTATTCAACGCGAAACTGGCGCAGGATGTTTCCCGTGAGCTGTTTGCCGAGGGAATCTATGCGGTAGGATTTTTCTTCCCGGTGGTGCCCCAGGGACAGGCCAGAATCCGTACGCAGATTTCCGCCGGCCACGAACGGCATCATTTGGATAAAGCGTTGGAGGCGTTTATCAAAGTCGGAAAGAAGTACGACATTCTCGGCAAATCCAAGCAGGAGATCATTCAGGTGTACGGCGCCTGATAGATTGTCCTATTCATATTGTCATTACCTGAGCCTTGCCGGCGATTTCGTCGCTGGCAGGGCTCTTTTGTGTAAGTAATTGGCGGCAATTGGCATATATCAGTCCAATCGGCGGCCAGGGAGCCTCCAAACAGAGTCTTGCATAACCGGCCCTACCCCCTATATTAGCCTCGATTTTGCCAGTGGGAATTCGGACAATAAAGGTCGCTTTCCCGATCCGGTGAAATGACGGAACATGGCATAGCTATGCCAGGATAGGAATCGCGATGTCGCTGCAAAGATTCAACGAACGCATTGACCAGGAAATCAAAGGGGTAGAGGAAGCAGGTACTACCAAGGGACTCGAAATGGTAGTGCGTGAAGTGCTCGGGCCTGTCAACGGCATTGGTTCTCGAGTAGTCCTGGAGGGGGAAGGGGATAAGCAGTTCATTCGTATGAACTCCAATTCCTATCTGGGGCTTTCCACTCGTCCGGAGTTGATGAAAGCGGAGGAAGAGGCGGTACATCGGTATGGAGTCGGACCGGGTGCAGTTCGCTTCATCAGCGGAACGACGGAGGTTCACGATCGTCTGGAAAAGCGCCTCGCGGCATTTCACGGCCGCGAAGCCTGCATGATCACCAGTTCCGCCTATACATCGGTACTCGGTCTCATTGTGACGTTGACCACTCCGGAGACGATCATCGTCTCGGACGAACTGAATCACAACTGCATCATCAACGCCATGCGGCTCTCCCGCCCGAGAGACAAGAAGGTTTATCAGCACAAGAACGTAGCAGACCTTGAAATCAAGCTCGAAGAGTGTGTCGGCCATGGAGAAAATGTACTCGTCATCACCGACGGCGTGTTCTCGATGCGTGGCGCCTATGCCGAGCTGGACAAGATCAGCGACGTAGTGGCGCGGTTCGACGGCAAGTTTCATCGCGGGGTTCAACTCATTGTCGACGATTCTCACGGTGTCGGTGCGCTCGGAAGGACCGGCCGTGGCACGGAAGAGATCACAGGGACAAAGGGAGTCGACATTCTGGTCGCGACACTCGGCAAAGCCCTGGGTGTTAATGGCGGTTACATCGCCACCAACAGCAATATTATCAGATACCTCCGTGAAAAAAATCCGCTCTATATCTACACAAATCCAATTACACCTCCCGAGGCGGCGGCGGCAATTGCGGCGCTTGATATTATCGAAGGCCCCGAAGGACACAAACTAATTACCCATCTTCATGAGATGACCAAGAGATTCGAACAGGGTCTCATCAGGCTCGGCTTCGAAACAATTGTATCGGAGCACCCGGTGGTGCCGCTGTTGGTACGTGATACCGCCCGAACGACGGCGCTCGTGGCATTTCTGAGGAAGAACGGTATTCTGGCCACTGGCCTCAATTTTCCGATCGTGCCGAAAGGAGATCAGTTGATTCGCTTCCAGGTTTCGGCGGATCATACCGTAGCCGATATCGACTACGTCCTGGCGGTGCTGGAAAAGTTTTCCCACTCCTGAACTTGTCCCGGCGCGAAGAAGTTGACAAGCGCGCTCCACAATACTATTCTTGAACAGAAGAGGGCGCTCATTAAAGAGTGTTCTTTATCTTTCCGAAAGAGTTACCACGGAAGGTCTCATCATGCGTACTAAGATCATAACTGCGTCTTTACTCATAATTCTCGTTTCTGCACATTCTGCCAGCGCGTTTGGCTGGTTCGGAATTCTCGATGCCAGCGTGATGAAGTTGAGCGATCAAACGTACAGGCTTCGCGTCAATATCAACTACGGTGGCGAACAGCTTGGCCCGATCGATCCGTCGCATCCCGGTATCAACGGCAATAATTTCTCGACGTATACCAACAGTGTATACCAGGGACCGAATCTGTCAGAATTCGAATTGTCATCTCTGGGAAGCTCGCAATACAATCCGTTTCATGATTCCCCCTGTGGCCGGACATTCGGCAGCAATTTCTGGTGGTATCATCCCAGCATGATGGCATCGAACTACGGCGATTTGGCAGCGCATGAATTTGGCTATGATTTTGATTATGACGGCTCCCTCACACAGGGATTTGATTTGTCCTATCGCTCGCTTCTGGGCTGGCAGTGGAGCTCATACGGCACGTATCAGGAATCCATGACCGGAACGATGCACGTTGACGTTGTACCGGAGCCGTCAACGCTCATGCTACTTTGTGGTGCTCTGGGATTGATTGGCGTCGTCGGTGTTTTTGGACGGCGTAGAGCCGGTGCCGTAAAGTAGTTCGCCGCGGCGTTAACCTAGAAAGTACTTTATCACTAGGAAGCATCCGGCGCCGACGATTCCGGCCGCTGGGATTGTAAAGAGCCAGGCCCAGACAATTCGAGACGCTACCCCCCACTTAATCCCCGAGAGATTCGTTGTTGCTCCCACGCCTACGATAGCGCCAGTTATGGTGTGCGTGGTCGAAACCGGGATGCCGAGACTTGTCGCCATGAACAGAGTACTGGCCCCAGCCGTCTCTGCGCAGAAGCCGCCAACCGGTTTCAGCTTGGTGATCTTCATTCCCATCGTCTTCACAATGCGCCAGCCGCCAAAAGCGGTCCCAATTCCCATCGCCAAATGACAGGATAGAATGATCCACATGGTATGAAAGTCAGTAAGAGAGAGCTTGGTTCCTGGAGTCATGATGCCGCCCGCGATCAGAAGGGCCATGATGATACCCATAGTCTTCTGAGCGTCATTTCCGCCGTGACCCAACGAGTAGAGGGCAGCTGACACCAACTGGAGTTTCCTGAACAGCTTGTCGACTTCGTACGGACGCCACCGGCGGAAAATCCAATAGACACCGATCATGACGCCAAAGCCAATGACCAGACCGATCAGAGGTGCTAACGGGATGAACTTGACGGTTTTCCAAACACTATCCCAATGAATGACATCAAGTCCCTTGTAGGCAATGCCGGCTCCGGCCACGCCTCCGATCAGAGCATGTGAGGAACTGGTTGGAAGTCCGAGCCACCAGGTAATGAGGTCCCAAACGATTGCGCCGAGCAGGCCCGAAAGTACGACATAGACATAGACCGTATCGGTGCCGTCAATCTTGACGATCTTGGCAATCGTATCGGCGACACGCGGGGCAAAAATGAACATGGCGACAAAATTGAAGAAGGCCGCCCACCAGACGGCGACTTTGGGACTGAGTACGCGCGTGGAAACGACTGTCGCAATGGAATTGGCAGCGTCGTGAAACCCGTTGATCACGTCGAATATGAGCGCCGCGAACACGGTCACGACAATGACGATCATGAGAGGGGACATATTACGACGCCTCGATTACAACGCCCTGGACGATATTGGCGACTTCTTCGCACCGATCCGTTGCCTTTTCGAGTCTTTCAAAGATCTCTTTCCATTTGATAATCAGGACCGTTTCATGTTCTTCCTTAAAGAGGCGAGCGAGGGCGGAACGGAGAATCTGGTCCGCCTCGTTTTCAGCGTCATAGATTCCGCGACAGGCCTTCTCGATTGCATCCATCCCCTTGGGCAGGTTGCGGAGGTTTCCCACGGCAGCATCGATTTCCGTTGTGGCTCGCACCAGCACCTGAGTGAACAGAATGAGTTCCGGTCGAAATTCGGTCAACTCATACAGCATCATGCGGGAGGCGGCCGAGTCAACAGAGTCGACAATGTCGTCGAGGCGCTTCATGAGGCGATGAATATCGGCGCGGTCCATCGGCGTGATGAACGTGCGATGCAAAGCATCGATACATTTGTGGGTGATATCGTCGGCCTGGTGCTCGAGCTCTTTGATCCGATTGACTCGCGAATAGAGCTCGCCGGGATGCTGCGCGATCGCATTCAACTCCTTGCACGTCTCGATCGACAGCCGGGAATGCTGTTCGAAGAAGTCAAAGAAGCTGGTTTCGGCGGGCAGTAACCGTTTGAACATGTTAACTCCGGAATCTCGTAGGTTACAAGTGGTTGGCGCCGTGGCGCACAATTTCTCCATTTATGAGATAAATGACGTCTTCGGCGATATTCGTCGCATGGTCCGCGATCCGTTCCAGATAGCGCGAAATGGCGAGCGTCTGAATGAGAGCGTCGATATGTTCCGGTCGCTCGAGAATGGCGTTCTGTACGAGCTTGTACATCTGGCGATGAATGGCATCGACGTCGTCATCAGATTCCAGAACCTGTTTGCCGAGATTAACATCGCGATTGACCAGAGCATCGAGGCTGACTCTCAGCATCCCTTCGACTTTCTTGGCCATACCGGCAAAGTCGAGGTCAACGGCTACCGGCGGGAGGTTGGCGAGCGAGATGGCACGTTCGGCGATATTGACGGCCAGATCGGCGATCCGCTCAAGATCGTTGTTGATCTTCATAACGGCGATAATGAAGCGGAGATCAATGGCGACCGGTTGATGGAGAGCCAGGATCTTCAGGCAGTTTTCTTCGATCTCAACTTCGTAGTGATCGATCTTCAAATCGCCGGAGATAATCTTCTCGGCAAGGTGGGAATCGCGGGTAGCGAAAGCGGACACGGCCTGATGAACTGCCCCTTCGGCCATGGCACCGAGAGTGAGAATGTCTTTCTTGAGCTGTTCGAATTCCCGTTCAAGATGTCGCGACATCCAGGCAAGTTCCTTTCACCGTTTTGTTCGGTGCCAAATATAGGCCCGCGGAGTTGTGACCTCAAACGGTTTCTTAACATTTTTCTAACATTACGGGGAGAGACAGATTGAAATCAGACAGGATCGACGCTGAAACGTCGTTGCCGCGCAAGCGGCTAGAAGGCAAATTGTGGAGTCAGGTCGGAATGGACGCGCTAATTCATGCCACTGCAATTGCAGCAGCCGCCGCTGCCGCAGGAAGGCCCCGAATTTGACGGGCTGGCGGCGACATTAGTGGCGAAGACGGAGAGAAGTCGCTCGGCCTTCTTGGAATGACATTTGGGGCATTCTACGAGATCGCCGGGGTCGGCGACCAGTTCTTCAAATCTGGCTTCGCATTCGGTGCAACGGTATTCGAATATCGGCATGTAGCTGTCTCCTGCTCAAAGTTCTGCGCTGGCCGCACCGGCCAGTAGTCCAAGTCCGGTAGTAATATACGGACTGCACCATATTTGTCACGTTGAACCCATAACGCCAAAAAGGTACGAAACCGCGAACCCGGCCAGGCCGCCCGCAACGGAGAATGCGGCCAGGCGCGCAAGACGGCTGCGCGTGGGTCGGGGATTGGCTGGTGTGGTGGGGCTCACTGGCCGACCGCCTGATGCATGATCTTCTTTAGGGTAACTTCGACATTGCCAGCTAGTTCCTCGAGACCGGCAGCCGGCATCATCTGACTTATTACCGAAGGTCGACCGAGAGTCACAATCGTTTCCGGACCCTCTGTATAGACGGTAAATTTGCAGGGCATGAAGAGCGCGACATTTATCTCCTTCTGCAGGGCGACGTGCGCGAAACCGGAATTGCAGACCTCAATTATCTTGAGCGGACCGCGCTGGAGTCCCTTTTCGGCCAAAGTTGCCTGGACATCGTGTATGTGGAGAACGCGAAACTGGTGTTCCGGTGTGGCGGCTTCGAGCGCCGCGACGACATCGACAAAACTTTTCCTGGTCTTCAGCGTATAGGCAATTTGCGATTCCATATCTCTCTAACCTCAATTCACTTCTTCTATCGTTCACGGACCTCAAAACTCGAGATTACCTTGCCCTGCGACTGAATCGTCTGACTGACAAGGCAGTACTTTTCTTCTGACAGAGCAATAGCGCGTGCGACTTTTTCCGGCTCCAGACTTTCGCCGGTAACAATGAACTTCACATCAACAGTATGAAACGGTTTCGGGTACTCGTCATTCTGGTGTGCGGTAACCTGAATTTCGATACCGCTGACGTTCTGTTGCATCTTCTTGAGTATGCGGACAACATCGACGCCCGTGCACCCGGCCAGGCCAAACAGCACGAGTTCACTCGGCTTGTATCCGGACTCGGTCCCACCCCCCGCACGGGAGACATCGGTTGCAATAGGGTGGCCAAACGCGCTGACGCCCTCGAAGCGCAACCCTTCGGCCCATTTCATCGAAATAGAAGTGCTGATCACACAATCTCCTGTAACGGGTACGGATCCAATTTTCGGTGCTCGCATGGGGGACCACTCCATATGACTTTCAAGCATTTGGCTGTCAATTGTCCGCCAGTCCAATGAGCCGGCGGACCGGTTTGAGCTTTACTGTTTCCAAAAGGACTATGGCTACGATCGCCGCGATCAGACAGATTCCCAAATCATGCAGACGAAGGGCGCCGAAATGGAATAGATTCTGCAAGAACGGCACAGTCAGGACGAGAACCAGGAACAGCAATGCACTCCCGATAATCCACCAAGTTGTCGGGCTTGGTACCTTGAGGGTTTGCCAGATAGATCGTGTCTGGGAACGATTGGTCAGGATCAAGCCAAGATTAGCGACCACCAGGCCGGTGAAGGTAAGAGTTCTGGCCGACTCCTCGGTACCATCGGCAACTGCCCAGCGGTTAATGGCAATCACGCAGGCGAGAATGATGAGCCCCTGTATCAGGCTGACGATCACAGCCTTGCGCCCGAACAGGGGTTCCCCAAGTCGGCGCGGTGCACGATCCATAATATTCTTTTCCTCAACTTCGGCTTCGAATACAATAGAACAAGCAGGGTCGATAATAAGTTCGAGAAAAACAATGTGTACGGGATACAAGCATATGGGCCACTGGAAAATCACCGGTATGAGCGAAAGGCCGGCGATGGGAATATGTACTGAGAAGATGAACATCATGGCCTTTTTCAGGTTGTCAAAGATGCGCCGCCCCATCTTGACCGCCTGGACAATTGAACCGAAATCGTCCTCGAGGAGAACGATTGACGATGCTTCGCGGGCAACATCCGTCCCGCGGCCACCCATGGCAATTCCAATGTGCGCCGACTTGAGCGCCGGGGCGTCATTGACTCCATCTCCGGTCATAGCGACGACCTCTCCCATTTCCTTAAGCACCTTGACCAGGCGCAGCTTCTGCTCGGGCACCATGCGGCTGAATATGTTTACCGCTTTCAGACGCGCTTGAAGCTGTTGGTCCGTAAGTGTGGCGAGTTCCTGTCCGGTAATCGTCTCGTCGGGGTTCTTTAACCCGATCTGTCGCGCGATGTTCATTGCTGTACCGGGATAGTCTCCGGTTATCATAAGGGTGCGAATCCCCGCTCGATAGCATTCGCCAATTGCTTCAGCTACTTGCGGTCGAACCGGATCGGCAAGTCCGAGCAGTCCGACAAATTCGAATTCAAAGTCATGCTGACCGTCGGGAAGCGACTCAGCTTTCGAGAGCGCGCGGGCTACCCCGATCACTCTTAGGCCCCGGCCGCTCAACTCGTCGATAATGGGCGACAGCTTGCCCAGTTCGGACTCCGAAAGATGGCATAGATTGGCGATTGCTTCGGGCGCTCCTTTGGCGGCGACCAGATAGTCGCGGTTATCCGGTGAACGCCACACATGCGTCATAGCCAACATCTCGTTGGTTAACGGGTACTCCCGAAGTAGATTCCAGTCATGGTGGATATGTTCAGTATTGGCCAGAGTGAGTTCACCGAGTTCCTTCATCGCTCGTTCCATGGGATCGAATGGATCGGAGGGGCTGGCCAGAATTGCGTACTCGACAACTTCATGAAAGGCATGGGGGAGAGATTTTGCCGACGCACTCATGACATGAAACTGTCCTTGTGCGAACAGCTCTTTGACAAACATGCGATTCATGGTGAGCGTTCCGGTCTTGTCTACACAGAGTACTGTCGCGGATCCCAGTGTTTCCACTGCCGGGATGCGACGAGTAAGTACCTTAGCCTTTGAAATACGCCAGGCACCGAGCGCAAGAAAGATTGTGAGGACTACGGGAAATTCTTCGGGGAGCATAGCCATGGCAAGTGAAAGACCCGCCAGGAAACCGGTCATCCAGTCGTTTCGAGTGAGTCCGTATACGACGACCACGACAAGGCAGAGGAGCAAACCAACGATTGCGAACGTCCGAACCAGTTTGCCAGTTTCCCGCTGCAATGGTGTGTTCTCGGTCTCAACGCTTTGCAACGCCTTGCCAATTTTGCCAATTTCGGTATTTGCTCCGGTCGCCTTGGTCTCCGCGATTCCCTGTCCTTTGACTACCAGCGTTCCAGAGAAGATGAACGGCGTATTGTCCCCACCTGGAGGTTGCATCTCAGCGGAGGAGGATGCCGAATTTTTGCGCACCGAGACCGATTCGCCAGTAAGAAGTGATTCATCGACCAGAAGATTTGAACTCGTGAGCAGGACTGCGTCGGCCGGGACACGGTCCCCTTCCGAAAGCAGCAGGATATCACCGCGAACAACTTCCCGTCCCGCAATACGATCTTTGACGCCATCACGGATAACTAGTGCCCGTGGACTTGTAAGATCCCTGAGTGCTTCGAGCGCCCGTTCGGTCTTGCGTTCCTGGTAAAACGTAATTCCCATTACAACGAAGACAAAGCCGAGCAGCATGATCGCTTCTTCCAAATCCCCGGAGATCAGGTAAAGCGAACCGCACGCAAGGAGTAGGAGGAACATTGGTTCCCGTATGACTTCAAAGGCTATGTGAAGGACCCCGCGCTTCTTGGAAGTCGGAAGCGAATTGTAACCTTCTTCAGCCAGGCGCTTTGACGCCTCGTGGCGTGAAAGACCCTGAATCTGATTCGGTTCGACGGAATGAAGTATGTCCAAAGTTTCCTCAGTTACTCGTAATAGCGCGCCAAATTCCCGGCGGGCCCGATCCACACCAAAACTGAATAGCGCAGAATAGTGCGGCTGGCTATCCCTTCACGACTCCGATAGGCCGGAGTCGTACTACCTTCCTGGCAATCCCTGCATTATGCGAAATCTCGATCACTTCATCAATATTCTTATACGCCCCGGGGGCTTCCTCAGATATGCCGCGGTGGCTCTTAGCGCGGAGATAAATGTCCATTTCTTTCATTTTGGCGACTACTTGCTCGACCGGATAGGCCTTGGTAGCGGCGTGACGGGACAACCGTCGCCCTGCCCCATGGCACGATGAGCCAAAAGTCTCCTGCATCGCCCTCTCGGTTCCTACGAGCAGGTAACTGGCAGACCCCATGTCCCCCGGAATAATGACCGGTTGACCGACCGCTCGATACCTGGCCGGAATGTCTCGGTGTCCGGGGCCGAAAGCGCGAGTTGCCCCCTTTCTATGGACATAGAGCCAACGCGGCTTTCCGTCTACAGTATGTTCTTCCAGTTTGGCCATGTTGTGGGCAATGTCATAAACAATCCCGAGCCCGGCGGTCCGTGGGGAAACCCCCAGCACCTGTTCGAATGATTCCCGAATCCAGTGAGTGATCATCTGCCGGTTCGCCCAGGCGAAATTGGCGCCGCACTTCATGGCTGCGAAGTACTGCTGACCTTCGGGTGACGATGCCGGGGCACAGGCGAGTTCACGGTCAGCCAACGGAATATTGTACTTTCGATTCGCTTTCTGCATCAACTCAAGATAGTCTGTACAGATCTGGTGGCCGCAGCCACGCGAACCGGTATGGACCATGACCGTGATCTGATCTTTGCGAGTAATGCCGAACGCGGCAGCCGTCGGTTCGTCGTAGATCTCGTCGACGCGCTGTACTTCCAGGAAATGATTGCCCGAACCGAGCGACCCAAGTTGCGGCGCACCACGTTTCCTGGCGTTATCACTCACGAGACCAGGGTCGGCTCCTTCGATACAACCATTCTCTTCCATGACCTCCAGGTCATCTTCCCATCCGTAACCGTTGTTCACCGCCCAGCGGGCACCATGTTCAAGAACCTCATCTATCTGGCGCCCATGCAATTTGACTTTTCCTTCGGAACCGACTCCAGAAGGGACATTCTCAAATAAGCGGTCGACAAGGTCCGGAATGTGTTGCTTGATATCATCGTGCTGAAGATCGGAGCGGATCAACCGAACTCCGCAATTAATGTCGTACCCCACGCCACCGGGCGAGATGACGCCGGATGTGGAATCAAACGCAGCTACGCCGCCAATCGGGAATCCATAGCCATGGTGAATATCAGGCATTGCAATCGACCTGCCGACAATACCGGGGAGCGTGGCCACATTGGCAACCTGATCCGGTGAGTCGTCATCGAGAATTGCCTTGAGCATCTCTTCATCGGTATAGATCAGGCCCGGCACGAGCATTTTCAGTCCATGCCGCTTCATTCCTTCGCCGGCATAATCCGGAGAGATTTCGAAACGATAGTCACCAACTTTGCGGATAGGTCCACGCCAGGTCATGATCGGCTTTCCTTCTCAATTGGATGCGAAAACATCCATATCTCCTATATGTCAAAGAGGACGCGTACCGATGCTGCACCATCCAGGTCGTTAATCTCCAACAAGTGGTACGGAATCCCTTTGACGTGGGATCCTTCACTGTCTTGGCGTTCGTCGAATGGAAAGGCCCTGGCCGTGGCACGGAGCCGAAAGCACGGCAACATTTCAACGGTAAAGTCAGACATCACCACGCGGTCTATTTCGTGACGCACGACCAACTCAGAAAGGAATCGGACCACCAGGCTTTCGATATCGCTCGCGTCCACTTCGATCGTTACGGGTTCACCCGTCGCACCACTTGACGAATGGCCGGTTATGATCTCGAACATGCCATCGGCAGCCGCGGCTATAGCTTCGGCGAGGTTATCACCATGTGCCAGAATGAGCACATCAGCGGTATGTTCCAGGTACTCGGTTCGCTTCATTTGTCGCCACTCGTTTGTGAAAAGTACGCCAGCGAAGCCGGTAATCAAATCGAATTTGTCGTGCTGCCTGAACCAGTTTCGACAGGTATCCCAAAAAGAAAACCGGGGCCTGCGGGCCCCGGCTCGATGTGTTTGCGTGGTCAGTAGCCCTACTTGATAAGCAGCATTTTGCGAGCTGCCTGATAGTCGGCTGTCTCTATTCGATAGAGATAGACCCCCGAAGCCACCGTTAGGCCGGAGCGGTCGCGGCCATCCCACATGAGTTTGTAGGTGCCGACGTTATAGTCGGCATCGGTAAGAACACGAATCTCCTGCCCAAGAGTATTGAAGACGGAGAGCTTCACGTGCCCAGCCTTGGCAATGGAGAATGAGATCATCGTATTCGGGTTGAACGGATTCGGGTAGTTCTGATCCAAACTGAATTCCTTGGGGAGGTTTCCGCCCGAACCAAGGGCAGAGAGTTGCACGATGGTTCCATGTCCGGACCAAGTAAGCGTTGTGGAAGTCTTGACGCCATTGACCAGGACTGAAACCAGGTCACCCTCTTTTGGGAAGCTTCTGGTAGCTAAGTCCTGATCATCGAATCCATACACCGGCGTGAACCTGAGGACTCCGTTAGTGTACGATCTCTGACCGATAACCTGATTGTCCGAGGTGACAAAGGAAAGTTCTGTGCTTTCCTCCAATGGTGTTCCGTCGAGCGTGATTCCAGAGCCGTAGACAGAGATCCAGAACCGACTTCCGAGCGGTGCGGCAGAAGCGGCCGTTGCTGGTTCCGGCAATCGTGACGCCCAGTTGACAACGCAGTCATTCTTGAGCAAGGTACCTGCGGCCGATGTGCGGACCCAATAACCGAATCCGGGATACAGGGTGGATAGCGTGTTGAACTGCGGCTGCCCAGGTACGTACACTTTTCCCCCCTGGTCGTAACCCAGAGCAACCTGCAGGGAGTTCATGATACTATAGAATGCCGACGTAATCTGGTACGACGAACTGAACTCATAGCTGACGAGATTCCATCCGGCGTAAATCGGGATGTTGTCGCCGCACGGCGTCATGCTGCCACATACCGTGAGGACTGCTTCGCGATTGGCCTTGATCCAATATCCATGATGGTGGTCGACAGCGTTCAGCGTGGAGAATTGCGGAAGGCTGGCAATGTATACCAATCCTCCCTGGTCGTACCCGAGCATGATGTCGACCGCATCCTTGACGCCTGAGAGAAGCGTTTCAATCGGACCATCAAAGGTCACGTTCCAGGAGACCAGGTTCCAGCCGGTATGCAGCTGAATCGTCCGACAGACGCCGGTTTGGAATTGACAGACCTGGCTGATGGCGCCGTTTTCCGTCCAGACCACTGGCATTGCTGGGTAAATTGGCGTGCCGTTGGTATTGAATTGAATGACATCCCCTTTCACCGCTCCTTCATCCGCAGCAGTGTACGGGTCGTCGGCGTAGACGAGCATCGGGCCAAGCTTCCCGGAAACGCCAACCGTTGCCCGGCCACAGAGTATTCCCTGAGGATCGAAAGCAGAGATGACCTGTCCCGGTGAGAGCAGGAGCGAATCCAGCGTGGCGTGGTCGCAGTACAGAATAAGCCACTCATTGGTGGGTATCGGACCGTGGGGTCCGCCGCCGAGCGGTATGGCGCCAATATCGTTGCGTGTCCCGTCGGGATCGTTGTATTCCGCGAGCGGATTGCCGGCGTCTATGCAGGGGGAATTCTCTGTGAGGTGGAAGGCATCCGATAGCAGGGGGTCAACCAACAGCAAATTGGTCTGCGGCCAATTGTAGCTGGTCGCCGGCATGCCAAACACATCGTTGTAATCTGAAATCAACGGGAGTGAATCATGCTGTTTGTGCAGGCCATAGTGGCGGGTAAAGGCGATTATGTTATTTCGTATGGTCGGCGCAACCGACGAGAAGGTCGAGATCCCACCGTTCGCACTGCCAAAGATTGTGTTGTTGATAATGACAGCCGGGGACGGCCCTACGGTTGCCGATGGATAGCCGGGTCCAGCCAGAGCGATCGCCGCCCAATTGTCCACCGTCTGGTTTATCAGGAGGTTGTGTTTGATGGTCGGCCCGGAGTTCTGACACCAGATACCAATATGCCCGCCGAGCAATTTGAATCCTTCGATCAGTGAAGCGGACGCTTCCGGCCCAATGAACCTGAAGAGATCAATCGAACTGGCGGCCGTAATGGTCGTCACATCGGGGCCGTCAGTGGATTTGATCCGGACCGATTTCCCGGTAATGGTCAGTCCGCCGGCATAGGTGCCGGGGGAGACCAGGATAAGACCATTATTGGCGATCACTTCATAAGCGGCCGCGATAGTGGAATATTCGGATGGCACATGAAGCGTGTCAGCGGGTGGATACGTGTTTCCTTCGTACGGAAAGGCACCCATATCGCAGCGGCTTCCGTCTGGATCATTGTATTTCGGGCTTGGGTCGCCGGCATTGATGCACGGCGAAGTGGGGAGCAGTGCGTAGCCGGTATCCAGCATGGGATCGACGGTGATATCATTAGCTCCTGGAGTTGACTGATAGTAGTTGATGCCGCCGTTGGCCCAAATCACGTTGTAGTCGTGGGTGGTACCTAAGTTCGCTCCGACATCGAACCGTTCTTCAAATGCAGCGTGTGGACAATTTGCCACGATGTTATTGCGGGCATCGCAATTGACCGCCGTCAAGAGCGTAATCCCGAAATTGCAGTCGACTATGGTATTGTTGATGAAAAACACTGAATCCACAACCCCGCAATAGAGCGCACCGCCGCGGGTGGAGTTGTCGGGACAGTTATTGTCAACCAGGAGATTCCTGGTGACATTGGCGCCGCGACCGTAAATGGCCCCGACACCGGCGCCGTTAAGCGCATAGTTGTCATAGAACCTGTTGTCACTGATGGTGGCGAATCCGGAGGAGTCTTTCAGATGGAGGAATATGCCACCGCCCGTCACGGGAGTCTTGTTATGTCGTATGACATTGTCGACAATGGTGGGCCGACATTTCTGAATCCAAAGGCCGCCGCCATCCCAGTAGCCACTGCCATTCTGAATAATACAGCGCTTGATCGTGACGTCCGACTGAAGAATGCTGATCCCCTGGACAACATTCTCGCCGTCAACAGTGAAGCCGTCAATTGACGTGCTCGAGCTGCTTCCGGCAGGAATAGTGATAACCGGCAGTCCGGAGTTGGCTGCAAGGATCTGCCTGTAATAGTCCCCGGACCTTCCCGAAGTAATTGTGTCGATTACGAGCGAAGGTGCAGGGACTCTCTTTGCCAGCGGGCTCCTGATTATTGTGACTTCAGCGCCCGATTCCGACATCAGGCGGAAACTCTTTCCCTTGAAATTCAGATTCTCAGCGTAGGTACCGCTGGCCACAAGAATCGTATCATCGGTTTCTGCGGCATCTATGGCTGCCTGGATGGTGCCATATTCAGCAGGGACGCGCTTTACCTTGGCAAAGCAACAGATGTCACTGGCGAAGGTGAAACAATACCCGAGTTCATCCTGGTGCGGCTGGCTTTGAGTCAGGCCGACGAATGCGGGCGTGTAACTCGTTAGTGATTTTCCCACCCATGTCCATGTACCACCTGGCTGGACAAAGGAACTGTCAATGCAGAGGTGTTTACCCGCTGTCTGTGAAGTAGACACCCAGGCGGTGATTGCGAATACCGTGTCATTGAATCCCGCAGGGAGCTGTCGCGCCGATTTCGATGGAATTCCGGCACCGATAACACCAATCGTGTCGGGAGGCTGGCCGTCACGACTGCCCGAAATCCTCGCGAAGGCAATATCAAAGAATGACGCGAACTGGGACTCACCGTCAATGAACGGGCCGATGGTATCCAATGTAGTACTGTCCCAAACGACGCCGTCGGGGGAGGTCAAACGGAATCCCGTGCAGACATCACACTTTTCGCCAGTGAGGTTGGTATATTTGATTAGAAACCGGATCGGCGTTCGGTTGGGGATTGGACTGTAATTGGTGGATCCATTGACAGAGGCGATGGTGACCGTTGCCTGATCGGCAATGGCAGTTGTAACCAGCGCGATTGCCAGAAGGCAACCGGCGAGCAGGGTGGTGAAACGCATAGACACCTACCTTGAGATATTGTTGCTATTGGAAAGTAAATTGCTCTCAGCAATCAGACGCACGCCAAGGGATGTGGTGGGGCCACAACAAGATTTTGTCAGGAAGCAGTAATCCCCCGGCTAAGAAACGCGCAACATTCTACAGTTAGAATAGGAAACGTGGACTAATGTGTCAAGTGTTTAGCTGACCCGGGGACCACGAACTCTGAGGGAAGAAGAGGGGAGGCGCTATGTCAGACGAACGACCAGGGTCAACGGTTTAGTTGTCGGCCGAAGGTACGAGCTTCACGTGAGTACCCAACTCATTGAATAACAACAAGGTACTACTTCTCGAAAAATCCTCACTTTTTGACTTGACGAGTCGATATATAATCATATATTCACATGCGATTAGAGTAAGTTATATGATATCAAAGACTGGAATACATGCCGCCACCGCCCTGGCCAATCTGGCGAATCTCAAGCCGGGAGAGTACGCCGGAACTGCCGCTATTGCCAAGGAGATTGGTGCGCCGCAGAACTATCTCGGAAAGCTGCTTAATATTCTCGCCGGCGAAGGACTGCTTGAGTCGCAAAAGGGTTTTGGCGGCGGCTTCCGATTGGCGCGCTCAGCCAAGAAGATCTCCCTCTATGAGGTTGTCGAACCGATCGACAAAGTGAGCCGGTGGGGAGATTGCTTTATGCACCGCGGGAAGTGCCGTACCGACGAACCTTGCGCCGTGCATCATCGATGGAAAGGAATCCGCGAAGAGTACCTTCGATTCCTTAAAGAAACCAGCATCCAGGATCTGGCCGAAAAACGAGTGTCGGTGGCCAATGATTAAGCCACTCTTCCTTTTGGATAGTAATACGATAATAGCATGGGATTCCTGTATATATGAAAAGAATAGAAGAAACATTGACGATGGTGCGGAAACCTGCACCAGGAGATTTATATGAAGCCAGTTGAAATCTTGAGCGCAGAGCACCGCGTGATCGAAATCATGCTCGGATGTATGGAACGGATGGCAGAGCGGGTGGAATCCGGAGGGGGGTTCCATCCCGAGCATGCCAGACAGGCGGTCGACTTTATCCGCAACTTTGCGGACAAGTGCCATCATGGCAAAGAGGAGGACCGACTGTTCCCGGCCATGGTGTCCAAAGGAGTGCCAAATGAATCCGGTCCGATCGGCGTAATGCTTTTCGAACATGAGCAGGGAAGAAACTATGTGGCTGCCATGGCCAGTGCGCTCGATCTGCTTGAAGCAGGTGAAGAAGGTGGCCGAGACACGTTTCTGTTTGCCGCCGGTCAGTACGTCGAACTGCTCCGGGCGCACATTGCCAAGGAGGATCAGATTCTGTTCCCTCTTGCCAATAGAATCATGAACGATGCCGACCACGCCAACTTACTGAATCAGTTCGATGTGGTGGAGAGGGAGCACATGGGGGCTGGAACTCACGAGAAGTATCTCAAGATTGCGGAGACACTGGGGAAGGAATACGGAATTGACACTTCCGCCATAGCAGCGGCGCCGGCATCGGGGAGTTGCGGCTGCTCTCACCACCGATAGAGAACGATTTGAGTCAAGAGAGAGGATATAGAGACATGCGTAAATACTGGATGGCATTCTGGAGCGTGATAATCATCTCGTTCGCGGTTCTCGGCTGGGCCGGAATGAAGATTTATCAGGAAAAACCACCCATGCCGAATCAGGTTGTTACCACCGATGGGACAATTATCGTTCCTGTCGATGGCATCACCAACGGCCAGAATGTCTGGCAATCGCTCGGCGGAATGGAGATTGGTTCGATTTGGGGACACGGAAGTTATGTCGCCCCGGATTGGACGGCCGATTACCTGCACCGCGAATGCGTGTTCATTCTGAATGAATGGGCGATGCAGGCCGGGCAGGCGGAATTTGAGAAGTTGCCACCGGAACAGCAGGCCGGACTGAAGTCCCGTCTTCAGACGCTTATGCGTTCAAATACCTACGATGTGTCGACCGGCAATCTGGTACTGGATCCGGTCCGCGGTAGGGCCTTTGAGTCGAATCTGGCACACTATGCCGAGGTATTCACCAAGGGGGACAGTCGCAGTGCGATTCCGGAGAGTACGTTGACTGACCCGACGCGAATTCGCCAATTGGTTTCATTCTACATGTGGACTTCCTGGGCGGCCTCGGCCAACCGGCCGAACCAGACGATGAGCTATACCAGTAACTGGCCACATGAAGAACTGGTGGGCAACATTCCGACACCGGATTCGATCATTTGGACCGGGTTTAGCATTATCATGCTTCTGGGTGGAATCGGGCTGTTGGTCTGGTATCATGCTTCGCGCAAGCATGAACCGATTGCTGAAAAGGTGCCGGACAAAGATCCGCTCTTTGCCTTTGAACCGACACCTTCGCAGAAGGCGACCATCAAGTACTTCTGGGTGGTGGCGGGGCTGTTCATCACGCAGATCATCATGGGGGTCATTTCCGCTCACTACGGAGTTGAAGGAAACGGTTTCTACGGATTGCCGCTCGCCAAGATGCTTCCCTACGTAATCACCCGTACCTGGCATACCCAGCTTGGGATATTCTGGATTGCAACTGCCTGGCTGGCAGCCGGTCTCTATATCGGCCCGGCCGTGAGCGGGACTGAACCGAAATTCCAGCGGTTTGGTGTCAACTTCTTGTTTGGTGCACTTCTGGTGGTTGTGCTCGGCTCGATGGCGGGTGAATGGCTCTCGATCAAACAGCGCCTGACCGGTTCCACCTGGTTCTATTTCGGACACCAGGGATACGAATACATCGACCTCGGAAGAATCTGGCAGATCCTGCTGTTCATTGGTCTTGTCCTCTGGGTATTTCTTGTTGGCAGGTGCATTATCACCGCCATCAAGAAGGGTGGAGACGAGAAGCCACTCCTGACTATGTTCCTGATATCGTCAATAGCAATAGGCGGCTTCTATATGGCGGGATTGATGTGGGGTAAGAACACGCATCTGTCCATTGTCGAATACTGGCGCTGGTGGGTCGTTCACCTTTGGGTTGAGGGATTCTTCGAAGTATTCGCCACTACCGTCATCGCGTTCTTGTTCGCCCGGCTGCAATTGATTCGGATTAAGACAGCCAACAGCTCGGTGTTATTCTCGACGACCATCTTCCTGGTCGGGGGAATCATTGGAACACTTCATCACCTGTATTTTTCCGGAACACCAATATCAGTAATGGCGCTTGGTGCGGTGTTCAGCGCGCTTGAAGTTGTCCCGTTGACAATTATCGGATTCGAAGCCTGGGACAATATCCGGATGGCTCGCGCCACCGAATGGGTAAAGAAGTATCGCTGGCCGATCTACTTCTTCGTCGCAGTTGCTTTCTGGAATATGGTAGGCGCAGGTCTATTCGGGTTCATGATCAACCCGCCAATTGCGCTCTATTACATGCAGGGGCTCAATACTACACCGGTCCATGCACACACGGCACTCTTCGGTGTGTACGGCATGCTCGGACTCGGCTTGATGCTCTTCTGCCTGCGCGTGTTGTACGTCCGTCGCGACTGGAAGGATGGCGTTATCAAGTTCTCCTTCTGGACGATCAACGGAGGTCTGGCGCTCATGGTGCTCCTGAGCTTGCTTCCTGTGGGCTTTGCTCAGACCTGGGCTTCCGTATCCAAAGGATACTGGTTCGCCCGAAGTTCCGACTTCCTGTACTCGCCCGCGATGCAGGTCCTCAAGTGGCTACGGGTTCCGGGCGATATCATTTTCGCAGTCGGGGCAGTAGTCCTGGGACTATTCGTCTATGGATTAGCTACCGGACACTCCTTGCGTGGGAAAGATGACTCAGCCCAGAGCGCAGGGAAGGACAAAGAACTATTGGGGCGTTAGTCGCCAATCGCTCTCGATAGAAAGAGAACGGCCCCCGGCAGGTAATCAGCCGGGGGCTTTCTCTTTGCGCGATTGCGAGGTCTTTACGAACGCGGACGAAAGAAGGTCTTGAAGAGGTCGCCGGATTCAGAAGTAGTCCAGGTCTCGAACCCCTGGGTTTCGGCCATGCCGATGAGAGGGGCGGGGACAAATGGCGTAATTAACTCGAAGAGCTCGCCGCGTTTCAGCCGCCCGAGGGTAGACATAACCATGCCGACCGGGTGCTGGCCTGTCTCAATCAGGGGGCGGGCATCGAGGCTCTCGACCACTGAGCCTGAGACGACCCAATCCGGCTTCTCAATTGACCCCTTGTTTTCCGCAATTACGGTCAATTGGACGCCGGCAGCCGAACGCAGTTGATTGATAAGGTCCCCTACACCGATTCCCCCGACTTGAGCTGCCTGGCGCAATGTTGTTACCTGCGCTACAGTGCGACGAAGCGAGGGGTCCTGGAGGCGCGCGAAACCGGGAGCCAAGTCAACTAGCGTCTGTTCGAGTTCCGGGTACGCGTCGAGTAGTGCGGCCAACTTGAGGTCAGGAGTTATTTCAGGTCGATTGGTATTCATCATTTATCCTTTCACATACGAAAGCAGTCGTTGTTCACCCGTGAGGGCTCGCTTCTCAGTCAGATTCTGGCTCACTTCAAGCGTACCCAGGTATTTGCCGGATTTGTCGCGAAGAGCTAGGTATTCGATATGAATGAACTGCCCTTTCATTTCGATCCAAAACGGAGCACGATCTTCCTTGCCACTGCGGAAGTCATCAAGGATCTGTTGCACGATGTGTGTGCTGGAGGGAGGGTGACAGAGCTGCACTTTGCGACCGAGAATGGCCCGATTTCGGGCAAAGATCCTCTCTGATCCCTGGGTGAAGAAGCGGACGGTGTCGTCGGCGTCAACGAAGGTCAGGTCAAAGGGAATGGTATTGAGAATGGCGGTGAGTTCTTCTGTGGTGAAGCTCCCTGAGGGGAGTCTGGTCTTTCCACTGTCGGATACAGAACCCGTTTCTTCAGTTACTCCATCAGGTTTCCACTCAGTAGTAGGGTCGAACAGGCAGAAACCGAATTCAAGACTCTGAGAATATATCTGATACCATTCCTGCTGAGAGAGAGCGTCCATGCACATCGGGAGGAGGATCTCTTCTTCTTTATAGATCATATCTTCGATCGCTTTGGCCGCCGGTTTCCAGAGGAGATCGACCAACCCCATCACTTCGTCCTTCTTTACTCGTGACGCCTGTTCGAACGATGACACCGCCGCCTTCAGGAGGGCACGGGTTTCGTCATGTTTCCCCCACATGACTTTGGGCGGGCCGGTAATTCCGTGCTGCTCCATGTATGGAAAGAGGAGGTTCTCTTTGCGGAGGTAATGCTTCTCGACATCGGTGAGTGCCTGAAACCGGACACGGGCCAGACCGACCATAGTCTGAACAGCATCGTCGTCAGGGGTACTGGTCAGCAATTCAAACAGCTTCTTGAGAGCGTCAAGTTCCCACTGAAGGGCTTTGTTCTCCTGCCGAAACGTGTGGACCGGGTGACCTTCGGGAGCCTCTTTGGCACCTTCGTGACTGATCTGACCTTCGAGCGCGGCGGTGTGAATATCACAAAGGCGAAGAACTTCCTCGTATGGAAGTCCTTCGCTGATCAGTTCTTGCTCCACTTCGACCACTATATCATATGGCACGGAGCCCATGAGGCGGGCGAGCTGCCCCTTTACTGCTTCCGGCGCTTCGCCCGAATGCAGTTGGAGGATCATATGTTTGAGCAGGTCTTTGCGTTTGCGAACGTTGTCTATGAGTTCACTCATCGGGAAATCTCCTTGTCGGTAGATTGATTGGACGGATCACCCGCTTCGCGGTTGAGCCGGGAAATGTCATCGGCTCCGGTGGGATGTCCGTAATCCATGAGATGCTGCTCATGGTAAATGTATTCGTCGGGAGTGATACCGTTATCCCAGTGCCCGGTGAGCATGGCGAGCCCGGAGATGGCGACAAACAGCAACACCACGCCCAAGGCAACCACCTTGCCGGGAACAGCTCTCTTCGTCACGCGAGAGCGAAGTTCAAGCGTCTTAGCGATAGGGCAGACGTCGACGCACTGCATACAGGTGGTGCATTCATCCGACCAGACGGTCTTCACTTTGTCGACATTGATTCTCGAGGGGCAGATTTTGGCGCATTTCGCACAGTCAATACAGGAATCGACATTGCGGCGGATCTTATTTGGGCTCAGAAGTGACGTGATCCCGAGGAGTGCACCGTACGGACAGAGATAACGGCACCAGAAGTGCCTGATGACCACTGACAGTACAACCAGTACGGCCAGAACGATCAGAGCGAACCGGGAAATATCGGCAAAGAAATAGTACATGCGGATGTCAGCGACTCGGTTGTACGGGCTGTCCAGAAACGCCTGAAGGGCCGCGGAATTCATCAAGAAGAATATCGAATAGACGAAAAATCCGAGGAGCAGGTACTTCAGGCTTCGCAGTATCCAGTCAAGCCAACGCGGCGGTTGCAGATTCCGTTTGAAAACCTTCTTTCCGAAGTCTCCGAGCAACTCCGATACAAAACCAACCGGACAGAGCCAGGAGCAGAACGCCTTTCCGAAAACAACTGATAGCGCGATAATGGCGATGAGAATGAATAATCCGGCCGGATGCACAGGGTGAATTCCGTTGCCCAGTACCCAGTTGTAGAGACTCATCAGCGCGCTGATTGGCAGAAAACCTTCGACTCCCGGCGGGCGGTGCGTTGATCCGTTGGCCCCCGAAGACTCGAGATATTTGACAAAGTAGTGAAACTCGATTCCGATCCAGACGCACAGCGCGAGAAAGGAAGCCTGGATGGCGAAACGGTATTTCTGACTGGAGACAGCGTCATTCCGGATCGGCTTCTTCTTCGTCGAAACTGTCGCGGAGATCGGGGATGATTGGCCATCATTGACGGGTTGCATGGTGACGCTCCTACATTCGTTGGCCGGAGCCGGTACGATCGATTTCGTCCCCCCGGATTCCGATGGTGATGGTTTCAAACGGGATGGATGGTCCCACTTCGTTGCGTGCCTGCAGCGTTGCCTGTACGATGCCGTTGCAGCACGGGACTTCCATTTTGGCGACTGTGATGCTCTTGGGCTGATTGGCAGCGAAGATTGATTTCAGCTTTTCATAGTACGATTGCAAGTCATCAAGTTTGGGGCAGCCAACGAGGACGACTTTGCCGGCTAGGTACTTCTCGTGAAAATTGGAAACGGCAAAGGGGACGCAGTCAGCGCAGACAAAGAGGTCGGCGCCACGCAAGAAGGGGGCACCCGGAGAGACCAGCTTCAGTTGCACGGGCCAGGTGGCGAGCTGGCTGGCAGCGTTGACGGAGGTTGTCCCTGTCGCAACGGGCGTTGCGTTGAACTGCCGCATCGCGCTTCCGGGACAGCCTGACGGAGGGTGCACCGGCATAGCGTGACGAGCCAGTTTTTCTTTGGCCAGGTGCACCGTAACGGCGGCCTCATTGTATTCGGGCGCATCGCGTTCTTCAATGGTGATTGCTCCCTGCGGGCATTCATTGAGACAGGCGCCTAGACCATCACAATAGGTCTCTGAGACCAAGCGCGCCTTGCCATCTATTACGGCAATGGCTCCTTCGGCGCAAGATCCGACGCAATCGCCACAGCCGTCGCACTTGTCTTCGTCGATTCGGATTATCTTTCGAACTGTCACATCATTCTCCTTAGATCGGACCACGGAATTCTTTCTAAGGGGAAGGATCGGAGAAAGGACTGTAAAAGTCTTTGATCTAAGTCAAATGGTCAGATTTTGTCACCGTCAGCAACCGCCTGAAGGCGGTTAAGGTCAAGAATAGTAACAAGTTCCCCCTGCAAATCTATTAGCCCGGCATCGACAAATTTCCTAAAATTGCGCGACAGAGTCTCGCTAATTGTGCCGAGGGAGGTGGCCAATTCGGTCTTGGAAGAGTCCAGTGAGAAGCTGTCCGACTGACTCTTGGCAGAGAGCTGAATGAGGTGCAGGGCAAGCCGGGCAGGGACCTCCCGAAGTGAAAGGTCTTCGACCTTCTGGTTGTACTCGCGTACGAAGGCCGCAAGCGCGGCAATCATTTTGAGCGACATCTGAGGAGAGCTGGCCAACAGCTGCGTGAACTCCTCTTTGGGGAGGAAAGCGACTGAGGAATCTTCGGTCGCGACACAGTTCGCCGGGAAACTCTTGCCGCGAAAGATCGCAACTTCGGCGAACATTTGTCCCGGGCCGATCGAGTGCAGGGTGTACTCTTTTCCTTCGAGAGATGACTTGTAAATTCTCACGCGGCCTGCCAACAGGATGTAAAATCCGAAGGCGGGGTCTCCTTCGAAAAAGAGAATTTCTCCCTTCGCCAGGTGTTTAAACGATGCCAATTCCGTGACAGCGATTAGCTCCTGTTCATCGAGGCCGCGGCAGAGAGAACAGCTCTTTAGTTGGTGTGCGAGATCCATCGTACTGATACGGTACGGATTTCGGGTTCAGGCCGCAAGATTCAAGGAGGCGGCTTGCGCCGGTGGAAGACTCTCGACAAGGAAAAGTCTATCGGCGGCTGTTAATCCTGTTGACCGACAATCCCCTTCGGGACTATATAGCGAAATGGCGATCAACTTCACATGTCACGCACGGCGAGAGGGAATTCGGATCGATGACCACCAGTGATCACTTACCTGCAATGCTCCGCCCGACATTTCTAGGCGGTCGCTGGGGCCGTTTCCTCGTGATACTATCGTTCTGGACCGGTATCGCGATCGTTACTGCAATCCTGAGCCATACGCGGATGGTCAGCCTGGAGCAGCCTTCAAATTTCTACAAATGGCTGGCCGACTCGATCCTGGCATGGTATGGATGGGCCGCGCTGACTCCGCTCATTCTCTGGCTGAGCCATCGATTTCTCCCGACCGGACCACACCTCAAGCGGAATCTCCTGATTTTTGTCGCAGCGGGCGTTGTCCTCAGTGCCGGGCAGATTTTCTATCAGTGCCTTACGTCAATGATGATCATGGGGGAACCGATGGAGAAATACCTGGGGATAGTCACGGCTCAATTAGCCTGGTTAGGTCCCTGGAATTTTCTCGTCTATGCCGGCATTGTCGGAGTGGGGTATGCCCGCGAGTTTCAACAACGCTGGCGGGAACGACAGGTCGCGGCAGGGAAACTTGAAATTGAATTGGCACGAGCTCAGGTAGCGGCCCTCCGCTCGCAGATTCAGCCCCATTTCTTCTTCAATACGCTTAACAGCATAGCCGTATTGATTCAGAAGGGGGATGCCGGGAACGCTCAGAAGATGTTGAGTCGCCTCGGGGATTTGCTACGCTTCAGTTTCTCAGTGGGCAACCGCCAAACGATTCCCCTGCGTGACGAAATAGCTTTTGTTACCGGCTATCTCGAAATAGAACAAGTGCGGTTTGGAGACCGACTCAAAACCGAAATAACGGTTGATCCTTCCTGTCAGGACACGCCCGTCCCGCCCTTCTTGATTCAGCCACTGGTGGAAAATTCGGTCAAGCATGGGTTGGCGGAAAAGAGTGGTCCCGGCATGATTACCATCCGGTGTCTCCATCATGACCGGACCCTCCACATAGATATCGAGGACGATGGTGTCGGAGTCAGCGGACAGTCGCGGCACCAGGGAGCAGGGGTGGGGATTTCCAACGTTCGGTCGCGATTGCTTCAGCTCTACGGATCGGCGGGCAAACTCACGATCGCACCTCGCGCTGCAGGAGGAACACGAGTGAGCATTGAAATACCGGACGATTCGTATCGGGAGGACAATGGGGGATAAGTCGCTTCAGATCAGGGTGCTCATAGTTGACGACGAACCGCTGGGGCGGGAAGGAATTCGGCTGCTCGTTGCAGAGGACAAAGAGTTTGTCGTGGTTGGCGAGTCGACAGACGGGTTGTCGGCGCTCAGAGACATTCTCGACCTTCGACCTGACCTCGTTTTTCTCGATGTTCAGATGCCCCGCGTGAATGGCTTTGAGATGCTTCGAAAGGTGCCACCTGACCAGCTTCCGATGGTGGTCTTCGTTACAGCCTTCGATCAATACGCGGTCCAGGCGTTTGACGTTCACGCTCTGGACTATTTGCTCAAACCGCTTAACAGCGGACGATTTCAGGAAACGCTGGCACGAGTGAAGGGGAGAGTTCGCGAGAAAAACCAATTGTCGGCTACGGAACGGCTCTCTTCGGTGCTCGAAGAACTCCAGCTTGCTGCCCAGCAGGCCGGAACGACCCAGTATCCGGATCGGATTGCCATTCGCACAACCGAACAGATCTACTTCGTACCGGTGCCGGATATCGACTGGATTGAAGCAACCGACTACTACGCAACTCTGCATGTGAAAAAGCAGAATCACCTTATCCGGGAATCGCTCAACAGCCTTGAGGCAAGGCTGGATCCGACCAAGTTTGTTCGCATACACCGGTCGACCATTGTCGCGATCGACAGGATCAAATCACTTCGTCGACTGGACGAAAGCGGGTACGAAGTTACCCTCGGCGACAGCACGAGATTGAAAATGAGCCGGAGCTATCGGGCCGCCCTGCAGGGGCTACTGGGCAAAGAATAGCCCGCCGATTCCCCGTTTCTTGTCACTTTACTGCACCAATCTGTCCATCCACAGCTCTCAAGTAACTCACCTACCCAATTGACGGTATTGTCTCTATGAAAGCCGCAGCAGGCGGACATTTACGTAGACAATGATACCACGGGAGATAGTGAGCCCTATGAGGAAATCAGTACTCAGATCGAAAACCGCCTTTCGATCAATCAGCATCATCGCCCTTCTCTTCCTTGCAATCAGCGTCCAGGCTGTGACGTTTACCAAAGTCACGACCGGACCGGTGGTTGCCGAAGGCGGAGACTCGCGAAGTGTCAACTTCATCGACTATGACAACGATGGCAACCTTGACCTGTTCATTTCAAACGGCCCGGCGCCGCCCGGGCAGGTGAACTTTCTGTATCACAATGATGGCACGGGAAATTTCACCAAAGTGATCGGTGACACGATCGTCACTACGCCCGGACCCTATGACGGTGCGTCATGGGTGGATTTTGACAATGACGGCGACCTCGATGTCTTTATCGCGACGTGGTATGGCGTTCCGAATCAGATGTTCATAAATAATGGCAACGGGACATTTACCCGCGACACAGCCAGTCCGATCCCAGTAACCAATTCTCATTCCGAAGCCGGCAGTTGGGCCGACTACGATAACGATGGCTGGCTCGATCTGTATGTCTGCAACAGCTCCGGGTCGCTGGCGAACATCCTGTATCATAATGTGCTTGGGGCGCTGGCGCCTGTTACCGGCATTCCCCCAACAACCGATCTCCATAAATCGCGCGTAGGGGCGTGGGGGGATTATGATAATGATGGTCGGCCGGACCTCTATGTTGCCAACGAATCCAATCAGAAAAACGACATGTATCATAATGACGGGGGAGGCGCATTCACAAAAATCACCACCGGGTCGCAGGTCACCACGCCGTTTCAATCCTATAGCGCCAGCTGGGGTGACTATGACAACGATGGCGACCTGGACGTCTTTGTGGTCAACAACTTTGCGCAAAATGAGGCGCTGTATCGAAACGATGGTGGCGGGGTGTTTACGCCGGTGACCGGAATCTCGCCGGTTACCAACGGCGGCTACGGAGTCAGTTCGGCCTGGGGCGATGTTGACAACGACGGTGATCTCGACCTGTTCGTAACCAACGGGTTTGACCCGGGTAACTTCCTCAATTTCTTCTATACCAACAACGGAGATGGGACGTTTACGGAAGTCACGTCCGGGATGCCGGTTGATGATGCCGGGTGGTTCTACGGCTGCGCCTTTGGGGACATCAACAAGGACGGGTTTCTTGACCTGGCAACAGCAAGCTGCCTTGGTCCGGGGAATCCCAATAACCTCTATCTCAATGACGGGAATTCCAATCACTGGATCACACTCCAACTGACAGCTCTGGCAAGTAATCGGTCCTCGATCGGTGCACGAGTCCGAGTAAAGGCAACCATTGGCGGGACACCGCGATGGCAGATGCAAGAAGTGACCAGCCAATCCGGCTATTCTGGGCAGAATAGTATGGACCCACACTTCGGTCTCGGCGATGCTACCGTGATCGATTCAATAATTGTGACCTGGCCGTCGGGCCTTTCCCGGACGCTTACCGGCGTAGCGGTTGACCAGTATTTTGCCATCCAGGAGTGTTTTGGGGCTGATCCTGACGGTGACAATGTCTATTGTATAGATAATTGCCCCTCGGTCGCAAACCCCAGTCAATTGGACACCGACAATGACGGTCTCGGCGATGCCTGCGACAATTGCCCGACTGTGGCTAACCCTGGTCAGGCCGACGTCAACAGTGACGGCAAAGGGGACATTTGCGACAATACTCAGAACGGCGCCAACGTCCTGGTAACTCTTGGCTCGGGCGTGAGCACAACGTTCGCAACGGTTACCCAGAATGGATGGACCAGCCTGGCCGTCTCGCCCACTGGGCCGGCATTACCGCCCGGGGTTTTGGGGGTACCGATCGGCAACACACAATATTACTCGATTTCCACAAATGCGCTCTTCACCGGCTCGGCGACGGTTAAGATTTCGTACCTGCAGGGGGGCGTAGGTACCGGTGAGGCAGGGCTCAAGATGTACCACTACAATGGATCTTCGTGGCAAAACGTGACGACCAGCGTAGATACTGCCAACAATATCGCCACTGGATCGACAACGTCGTTCTCACCGTTTGTTCTGGCGGTGCCGAATAGCTGCTGTGTCGGCACAACAGGAAATGTGAATGGATCAGGTGGCGTTGATCTGGCCGATCTGTCGGCCCTGGTTACCTATTTGACCGGCGGCGGCTATGTCCTGTCGTGCGTGCCGGAAGCAAATGTCAATGCGGCCGGAAGTGTTGACCTGGCCGACTTAAGCGCGCTGGTCAGTTATCTGACCGGTGGCGGTTATGCCCTCCCCATCTGTCCGTGAGTCCAACATCACGGAAGCAGCCGCGCCATGCCCGGTCGTCCGCGGGATGGCGCGGCATTTTCGTAAGCACTTCAGTCCGCTACTGACCAGCGACCTCGAGGTTCGAAGCAAATTCGATCCGATATGGGATCGCGACATTGCTCGAATCCTTTGGTTTGAGACTGATGTGCCAGGTCGCCTTGCCGGCCTCGTCGAGCAAGACTGGCTTGGGGACAATTTCTCCCAAGGTGATTTTGATCCGGCTGTCTCTGCTCAGCGGGACTGCCTCTTCAACCTTGATTGATCGTTCTTTCCCGGAGAGGTTGGTAAGGGCGATTCGAATGATCGCTTCCTTCTTGATTTTATCCGATGTCCTCGTCTTCTTTTCAGCCGAGACTTTTCGTTCAACTTTGATATTGTTGTCACGCCCGAAGGGGAGCTTGAACTCCTCACCAGGCACCACCAAATTGCCGACATAGGAATTTCCAAGGAAGTCCGATCCGACAAAGATCGCTACTAATCCCGGCATTAGCGGCGCTTCCTTCTGATTGGTTATGGTCCCGAGCCTATAGACACTCTGGGAATTGTGGGGTCGACACAGGTATTCAACACGACACTGCAATTGATACTCACTGATATTGGTGCGTACTTTCTTGTCACCGGATGGAATAGTCTCCAGCCGCTGAGTCTTGAAGGAGGTCACATAGTCGCTTGAGTAAATGATTGATCCGGAGACGAGCGAGAGATTGACTCCGCCGCTGCCGAGTCCACCCAATGGGTCTCCCATTGGGACTCCACCGAGGATGTAACCTACTTCCAGATCACGGCCCCCCCTCAGGAATACTTTGCCGTTACTGTTCGTTTCGACGCCACTCACGGTTCGCAGCAGCTCATCTGCAGTTTTCACGGGGCGCAATTCCATCGCTTCACTTGAAATTCCGGCCTGATTGGAGACCTCAAACTTGTCGATTACGTCTTTGTCAGCAGTTACAGTAATCCTTCTGTCCAGGTCGTGGTCCACTACCGAAAGCGACCACGGACTGATCTCGCCAGGGCCGGCCCCCTGCGATGGCGAGGTGGTGGAGAGAGTCAATTCCACATTGGTCCAGTCCTCACCCGTGTGCTGACATACTTCGGCGTTATAGGTCCATGCGACCAGATCAGTGTCTGTTGCCAATCGAGCATCGTAGATTGGCGTCCAGGTCGCGCCGGGCACCGTGTATTCAAGAACGGCGTCCACTTTCCCCGCCTTTGCGAGGCGGAGGTCGATCTGAACTGTCTTGGTAGACCTTCCGCTGTTGGAGCGCAATAAGCCCAATTCGTTTTGCAACAGCCCGGTCCTGATACCGATACTATCGATCTTCACCTGCGTAGATCGAATGGAATCATTGACCTCGATCAAGCGACTTCCTACAAAGCGATAGGCTTCGTTCCACTGGCTTACCGCAATAGTCCCCTTTGCGACCTGGTCTGACATGACCTCTCCGGAGCTCTTGGCGATGGCCAACAGGAGACTCTTCTGTTGCTGATAGGCGTCCAGCCGATCGACCAGTTCTGCCCGTTCAAAACGCTGAATTTGATCAATCTTCTTCTCCAACTCCGCCACGCGCTGTTGCGGTGATTCTGAATGATAGGCCGTGCGATGACTCATTCCCAGGAGAAGTACGCCATCCAGGTTGGTCGCAGAGACTCTGAATGACTCATCGACGGCGGTAATCGGAAGATTTTCGATGACTATGGATTGATCCCCTGCAGGAAGCGTCAGGTCGGCAATTCGAGTGACCATGGCTCGATCGGGATAAACCGTCACCTTCTTTATTGGCGCATCTACGGGTTTGTCTTCTGCCAGGACAAGCGCCGACTCAAAGGATATCGACAGCAGGAATCCAAGCAGCGCAATTACGATTTTCCGCATAATAGTACCCTCCGTTCATTTCTCACGTACGGTCAGGGGCCCTGGGACAACTTAAATGCCCTGAACGCCGCACCGTGTCAGCAATTCCAACGATACCCGATCTTCTTCCGCCGCGAATCAATCGGTCACATGGGTTTGCCCATGTTCATTTTGATCATTCCAATTGTGGTGAAGGAGTGTGAGGTTTGGGAGGCACAGCACCGGCCACGGCACTCCGGTACTGTTTGGAGAATCAGCACCGAACTTATTAAGGTGACGCTTGAAATTCGGGCGTGTGAAAAGAAAAGAGAAAGCCGATGCCGACTTTTTCCCAAGTAGCGATAGTTTGTCGGGCGTGCGAGAGGTTCCTGCCGGCTAATCCTGATGCTTTACTTTTATTCTCCGGGTGATTGTCGCCGAGTCCGAACTCACTTTGAGCCAGTAGGTTCCGTCAGGTGCACTGCTGATGTCAACCGGCAGGAACGCCTCCTTGACGCCCACGTAGGTGCTGTCATAGACAATCTTTGAGCTATCTTCATTGAGCACCCGCAGGCGGGTATCATGGGGTTCATTGAAGAACAACTCCACCGAAAATATCCCCTTGCTGCGCATAGGGAATGGGTTGACCAACGGAAGCGTGATATCGGCGGCCACAAGGGAGGCTGTATCGCCGACGCGGAATGAGTATCGGATGCTACTCCCGAAATCGGAGAGAAACGACGTCACCAGTTTCCCGTCCAAACTGAGTATTCGCACAAATCCATAGCCTCCCTCGGGGTTAAACCAGAAATCCAATCCATCACCAGCCGTATCCGAGACGATGAGTTGATAGCAGCCGGGCTGCAATTCGAGCGTATCACGGTAGAGCGTATTCGCCAGAAGACTACCCAGTTTCCGCTCGCGAACCACACTTCCGCTGGCGTCGGTGATCTGATAAGAGTTGTGGGTGGAATCGTGGTTGCTTCGCAGTACCAGTACGAACTTCGTCGGCAAGACGGGTGGCAGGATGATCTTGCTTTGCAGGGTATTGTCATCGGGGTATTCATCGGCTACGCCATTCGGACTTTCCAGCCGAACATGAAATGAGTTCTCACCCGGTAGGCCAACCAACTGACCGGGCAGTTCTATGGTTGCTTCGTGCTGGGGCGCCAGTGCCCCGAGCCATTGAATGGAGGTGTCCGGTCCCCCGGTCGCGCTGTACGTGATTGTCATCCGGTCCACGGTATGCGAGCCGTTGTTCTTCACGGTGATTTGCGGTTGACCGCAAATCGGGTTGTACCTTGAGTACTCATCGAGGCCGCTGGGGGTGAGAATCTCCTCGAGCGAGACATCATTTGCTGCCCAGGGCTCCTTGTAGTAGAACAGAAATGAATGGATGTAGTAGTTCGCCGACGGATGGTTTGGATTGACATAGGGCTGCATGGCGATGTCTACCGCATGCGATGAATGGGGTTTGACAGTAAAGTCATATATGTCCGGTGCGACCATTGAACCGGGGCACCAGTTAGCCCGGTTGAATATCCAGGTCCCAGCCTGGGGATAAAGCGGGTTGTCTCCGCAAGTGCGCCAGATGGTGCGCTCATTCATTAACGTACTATCAAAATAGACGCGTCGATACTTCTCGCAGAACTCGGCGCAGTTGGCTGAGTCATCCATGCCGTGGCCGGTCTGCACGATGCGGAGCCGGGCAATTGCGGCATCGGAAGGTGCCGTGAAAGTAATCGGATGCAACAGCGCTTCGATCGGTTTGGCGGTATCGCCATAGGGGAAAGAACCGCACCAGAGACTATCCATCCCCAAACAAGTCATCGCCGGCCTTCCCTCCAGAAGGGCAAAGTCCAGCGTTATCACCCAGCCACGGTCAGTATTGCTTTCGTAGCCGGTGTGTTTGAACACAATTTCAACCGAATCATGCAGAAGCAGGGAGAAGTCGGTGATGTCAACGTGCCAGGTGAACTTCCACTGAGCGTCAAAGTTGCGTCCATACGGTGAAATCAGTCGAGCCAGCTCTATGTCCTGAAAGCCGGTGTCCAATGTGTGGCGCCGACGAAGATACACGCCGTCAATGTAGTCCCATTCGCCGCAGTGGAGGGAATCAGGGCAGCGATAGGTTACCCACAAAGTCACTTTGCGATAGGCAACATCAGGTAGGGGGAATTGACCGATGGACGAGTACTCTTTGTATCCCTTCGTTGGATCAGTCACCACTCTAATGCGGTCATGAGTCACCACATGGATAGTGCCAGCCTCCGCAGAACACGGATCGCTCTTCAGAGAGAGTATTAAGGACAGTACTACTGTCCAGCAAGTCAGCCACCGCATCATATACTCCTGTTTGCGCTCGCTATTACAATAAGGCCGTTCATTCCGCAGCATGAAAAGCACTTTAGCAGCAGTGTGGCAAGCACAATTAGGAAGTACAAGGATACACCGACGGCCGTGCCGCTAAACCGAGAAATGAGGTCAGGGAGAAGTCTAGGTTCTGCGCAGTTCGTACCGATTCATCCCGGGGCGGGCTGGCTCGTCACAGAGTGAAAAACCGACTTTGGTCAAGGTTCGAACCGAATGCTCATTACTTGGTTCGGTTTCTGCGACAATTCGGTTGACCTGTGGATGAGTCAGAGCCCAGTTGATGAGCCCACGCGTTCCTTCGGTGGCAAATCCAAGTCGGCGATATTGGGGAAGTACCGAATAGCCGATTTCAACGGTACCGGCGGGGTCCGGTTCACCAAGAAATCCGCCACCACCTATCAGTGTGGGTTTCTCCGGAGATGCTTCTTTCTTGAGCCAGTACCAGGCTTGCCAACCGAGGGGTGGGGGATCAATTCGGAGCGCTTCGAGAAAGATCGGGACGATCTCGAGATATTCGTCCATGGGCCAGTTATAAGGAATTTGGGCTCCCAGGAGAAACGCAAGTCTGTCGCGGTCTTCTAGCTCGGCCTGAAGAATATTGGCCGTTGACGGCACCAGGATGAGTCGGTCGGTTGTGACAGTGCGCATTGATTGTCCCCATGTCGTTATGCCCGGACAAAGAGAACTCGTGCGTTCGATCGGCGATGCCCGATGAGCGTTGCCTATCGAAGTATCAAGTATATCATCAGCGCCGCCGCGACGCCAATACGATAGTATGCAAACGCATTCAGCGAATGCCGTTCAAAGTACTTCAACAAGACTCGTATGGCGAAATATCCAACCAGGGCGGCAGTCGCCGCGCCGGTCAACATGACCAGCCAATCGTGCGACGAAACACCAGCCTTATAGGCGTCGAACATCTTCTTCATGCCGGCCCCGAAAATGACCGGCATAGACAGGAGGAACGAGAATCGAGCCGCGGCAAGACGCGACATTCCCTGCGAGAGCCCGGTGACGGTAGTAATTCCCGATCTCGACACACCAGGGAAGAGGGCCAGTACTTGAGCACAGCCAATCAGGATGGATGTTTTCCAATCGAGTTCTTCAAAGCTCCGCTTCTTGGAGGAATACTTTTCGGCGATCAAAAAGACAACTCCGACTGCGCCAAGCAGACCGCCTACCAGCCAGAGGGAGCGAAGGACGGTATCTGCCCACTTTTCAAGCAGAAATCCGCCGATTGCAGCCGGCACAGACGCCACAATAATGAACCACGCAATCCGCTGGTCGAAATCGTTCTTGAGGTTCCAGTTGGTCAGACTTCTGAGAAAAGCCCCGACATACCGCACAACTTCGTGCCGAAAATAGATCAAGAGCGCCAGCAGCGTTCCGACATGCAGTGCAACATCAAAGGTGAGGTCATCGACAAAATCGAATTTCAACAGATCGTGGGCGATGACCAGATGGGCGGAACTGGAAATGGGCCAAAATTCAGAAAGCCCCTGAACGATCCCCAGAATGATAGCGTAGATGAAATCCATAGTGTTCTCACTAACTCCAAACGTCAAACGGGCCCGGTAGCCCATCCATCTTCAAAAATGGGTCAACATTATCCAAGCTGCCGGACCAAAAGTATGCCCCACAATAGGGTGGGGCAAGGGATAAATCAGCCGCCCCCTAATCCAGTTTTCGATAGGAGTAGAGCAAGTCAAAATTGATGGCCCCGCTTCGCAGTTTCCTATCTTCCCACTCGCCGCTGAGACTGTTGATAAAGATCTTGCCCTTTATCCTGCTTGATTCCGCCACCAGGGCCAGCGAATCTGCCGGAATCTCATTCGACCGATAGTTCTGTCCGGGGGTCTCTGAAGCCGTAATAACCTCAGTCAAGTCAACGTTGATAGTGTCTGTCGTGCCGGCAGAATCGGACATCATGATATGGAGAAGGTTTGTCGTGCTATCCATGCGGCACAGGACAACACCGGCAATCACGGTGTCCATAAGTCCCCCTGTTCCCACATTGATATGGCGAATGAGATGATCAAAGCCGCTGACTTGAATCATGCTTCCCACTTTGGCCGAACAATAGATCCAGTGCCGTCCACCCATACCCCAGGGGCCAATATACTCGATGTTGATCAGCTGAACGACTTTGCTTGGCAACATCCGTCCCCCATTCTCCCGTGCCGAGTCGGCGACAAGTAGCGAATCGAACAATGGTTGGATGTCATCATAGCCGAAATTGCTGTTGAAATAGTCGATAATCGAGCTGATTTCCTTGCAGTCTTCAGTACTCACTTCGGTCTCCGCCTTGGTCGCCTTGCCTTCCACCAGCATGTGATTTCGCTCCAGCGCTGCCCTCAGCCGGCCTTCCTGAGACGATGCCGAGAGGCTGAACGCTCCCCAGGGGCCAAAGGAGATTCCCAGCGCCACCACACCCAACGATATGACGAGGAACTTGATACTCTGGCGCTTGCTGATGAGGTAATACAGCGTAATCGCCGCGAGCCAGTAGGCGAAGGTGAGGACGATATATCGGTCAATCGTGAGGCCGTATTCCGAGGTCCGTCGGAAAATCGCCATGATCAGAACAACAACAAGCGGAACATGGAATACAAAGAACCACCGCCAGGCGGTCTTCACCCACTTGTTCTCAGCCAGGTGTTGTATTGGCCAGAGGAATAAGAGGGCCCCAATTCCGACTGCGGAGTAGCCGGTGATCAATGCACTTACCCACCCCTTGGGCCAATTCCACTGAACAACGATCTTGATAATGTAGGCATACAAGATCAGAAAATAGGCGACTACGAGAATGGAAAGGATATATTGGGCAAATATCTTCAGACCCTTGGGATAGTCCAGGTTCCGAGACAATTCATCGAAATTGGTCGGTACGCCTGCTACAAAAAACCATGTGTTGAATAGTCCGGCAATCAGTACCCACAATTCGCCATAGCGCTTGGCGTCGATCTTGACACCCAAGAGATTGTCGATCGCCGCAAGAGCGGCACTCAGGCCGATCCAGAGTACGGCGGAGTAGATACCGCCGACCAGAAGGCGGAAGAAGAGGGTTCGGTTGTACTGCCAAAATCCTCCCTGGTCCCCTGATGTGATATAGGGCAGGACTGCCAGAGCCATAATCATGCCGAGCATCAGCATGCCGTAGCGATAGAAATGATACGTTGGCGCCTGTTCTATATTGCCGGGCAAGGTGAACCAATATGCTGCCAGCAGAACACAGAACAGCGCCTGAGCCCCAAGAGACCGGGCCGGGCTCCAGCGTCGCTTTTCACAAGTGATCGCTACAGCCAACAGGGCCACTACGGCCAGACCACAGACAAGAATCGTCCGGGGGAGAAACGGGCTCGGTGAGACTCCATTGTTCTCGATTAGCAAGATTCCGCACACGGTCCCTATCGCGGCAGCTATGAGCACCAACGGAAAGCGCGTGAATGACTGGCGGGCTCCGTCGATTACCTGAGTTATTGATGGCAGTTTCATAGACGTACTTCCTACTTCTTTCATCTCGCAGATGGAAAAACGTAGCTGACCAGGCGACTGCAATCAACTACTGTTTGTGGTTGATTCTGGCACTGGCGGCAGGCAAACAGCGCTGCCTTCCAATCAATAAACTTGCAGGACCAGATTGGTACTGTCTTCGAAAAACGTCGGGTACTCCATCCGATAGGAAGGCAATGAAATGGCGGTGTGGGGGAGAAATTCCTTATGGAAGACAATGAACTTCACTCGACCTTCAGATAACTGCCGCTTTTGCGCGGCGAGATCGGTCATGCTGAGGCGATCGATCAGAGTTGGACGGGACTTTCGCGAGACCCATCCCTGGACGATCGGCAGGCTATGTGATCTCTGATACATCATATAACGCTCAACCTCATGATATCCCGATGGTAAGTCCAGGATACCGTACTTTTCCTCGGTACGAGGGAGAGCACTGTAGCATGGCGGGACGGTGACTTCCGTCACGTCATGGGCAATTCCAACATAATCGGCGACAAGCACTATCGCTACTACGCCAATCACGGCGGCCCGGAACCGATACTTGCTCCATCGATGCCAGAGTGTGGTCAATCCAATAGCAACCAGGCTGCTCCAGAACAAATACACAAAGACCATGGTTCGGGACAGCGCTCGGCTATTGGCCATAAGCGGCACCATCTGAACGATTCGCCCCGGAACAAGGGCGGGAATATTAATACCAAACAGGTGTGGCTGTGACCCCAGGGCAAGCAGGAGAAACGAAATCATCCCGATAATCAAGAGGCTCGCGGAGGTCAGCAGATGCCGCCAGGTCACTATGACAATAACTACGGCGGCGAGCCCCAGGTATCCGGCAGTCTCCCACACAAAACCGCTATAGGTCTGGTTAATGGTCGTGATTGCATTGTTGCCGCCGAGAAGCAGATGCATCGGCCCGGGTATCACCAATGCGGCCAGATCGACGACGAAGAGATTGTGGCCGCCACCATCTCCCAGGGACCCTCTGATCGACTCCAGAATCATCGGAATCACCCACGGGGAGAGCAGCACCATTGTCGCACCGGAGATCACGGTGGAGGGGATGGCAATGTCCTTCAACCATATCCTTCGCTTTCGTATCGCCAGATAGAGATACACGAACAGCATAAACCAGAGGCAGTAGAGCAGGTAATTCCAGTCAACGAGCGCATTTAGCAGAAGAAATAGGCCGGCCCAGATATAATTTTGTCGGGTTCCTTCACGTACCCCTCGAATGAAGAACAAAACGAAGAGCGGTATAAACTGTATCGTCGCGATGTTCATGTGGTGTTGGGCTCTGATGACATGCGCAGGATTGAACGCGAAGAGAACGCCACCCAGTAGTGCCGCCCAATGATTGCGCGATACGTAACGGGTGAACAAGTAGCCCGCCACACCCGAAAGGACAAAGGTGTGAAGGATCAGGACGTTGTACGCTGATACCGCACCCATGCAGAGTCGCAGCAGACAGAATCCAATTAGATTGTAAAACGACCAGGCATGGAAATAGAAGGAGCTTCCTTCGGGATAAAACAGATCGTTGACATAGGTTAGTCCGTGCGGGCTGTGCAACCAGTTTTGCTGAGCCCAATCGAGCGTCCAATAGCACGCCATGTTATCTTCTGGAGGGCCGATCATAGCCGAACCAAAAGTGGCAAGCGTCGGCCAGAAAGAAAACAACGTGAGCCCCAGACAAATGAGGCCGGCGGTTGCGCTGCCGAGCAGGACTGAGGGTCCCTGGTCCGAAGAGATCTCCTCTGAATGCTTACCTGACATTGACAGGAGATAGCGATACAGGTTATAGAGAAGATAGATAATAAGTATGGAGAGCGGGAGTCCAACTACTACATTTGACCAGAATCGCAAGGAACTATCGTGATAATACTCATCGTAAGTGCGACTATCGACTTGTCTGGCCGGAACGATTCCTCGAATGCTGCCGCCATCATAAGCCCACCGAATCAGAGAGTCTCCGAATACCAGAAAGCCAAGGGTGAGGACAATTGAGAGCCCAATCGACCAGACAAGCAGCTTGTAGAATATGCGAGTTGTGCGATCTTTCTCTGCCACTTGCTCCTCTGGAATTCCTGATTTCGACTATCGTCCCACTCCCGACGCACGAATCTAGGGTTTCCGCACCGCCCTGTCAATCATTCAGCCGCCCCCATTGGGCTTCGCATGACCACTTGACCCTGACTTTGCCTCTCGTATAATGACGGAAGTGAAAGTTTCCAGACCGGACATTGATCGGCCCCATGCCAGCCCCGCTGCTCCCAGATGGATTCGGCTTGCCACCCATCCGGGCGTGCTGGCTCCGTTTGCGTTCGCACTTGTCATTCTGCTCCTGTTGGCCTTCGTCAATCAGGAAATCTATGTAGATGAAGCCTGGCTTGGGCAACAGGTCTATACCCTGCTGACTCATGGAGATGTCAGCTCTCCGTTCTTTCAGGATCTGCCCCCACTCGATGGAGCTATTGTCGTCTATCACAAATTGCTCATATGGGCTGCGGCCGGAATGAGTTCCGTGATCGGCTGGGGGCTTTATCAGCTTCGAATTGTTCCCCTGCTGTGTGGATTGGCGTTACTCGGGCTGGTGTACTGGCGGTTGCGCAGGGTGTCATTTGTAGTTGCTGTGATGGCGGTTTTGATACTTCTCGTGACGCCACTTTTCTATCGCTTCATGATTCTCTTCCGGCCAGAGATGATGGTTGCGCTTCTGGGCTTTGTCAGCTTTCTGTCTCTGGAGCGAGCTGTCGATGGGAAAGGCGTACTGTGGATTATCCTGTCGGGTTTGCTTGCCGGATTGACCGGCTCAGCTCACGCTGCCGGACTCGCATTTGCCGGGGCAGGATTCATTAGTCTGCTTATGCAGAAACGCCTGACCGGTGCGTTGCTGTTCGGCCTTTGTGCGGTGATCGGTTTTCTACCATACTTGACAGGATTTTTCACCGACCGAGCGTTGTTCCTCGATCAGGTTTTGCACAATCCCCTTTTCGGAACCGACCTATCGAACACATGGCTTCGGGCCCCACTCAATGTGCTCGAAGAGCATAAGCGGTGGTTCCGCAAGCCGGAGATCATTGGGCTGTCAGTACTGTTCATTCTTTCCCTCTTTCAGAAGAGCCGAGCAGAGTTTTCTCGCAGTCGATTCTTCTGGTGGTATTTTGGCTCCCTCGTTCTCATCCTTGCGGCCGCGCCAATTCCGAAGATCACCCGATACTTGGTTTCGCTCGCGCCGTTCATGGCGATGATAATTTCTGAGAATCTGGCGGTTGGCCAGTTCGCTGGATCCGGAGCCAAGAAGGTGATTCGGCCTGTGCTCATGGCCTGGCTTATTATCTTCGTGGGGTATGGGGTATGGTCACTATTTGACGAAGCTGCTCTTCATCCGAATCAGCAGTTAGACACCAACAGCCTGCTGGCCTCTCAAATGGAGAAACAGACAATCGTTATGGCTCCGTTTGATTTCACATTTGAACAGCAGCCCTACTTCGATATTGTCAGCTTTCGTGGAGTCAGACTCGCTGCAGGTGAACATCGAAGCGCTCTGTTTCTGGAAACGTACGCAGATGCGCATCACGCCCGATACCTGTTGTTGTCACCTGAAGAGATCGACGATTGGGGACTGGACCGCAATGCCGTGGGAGCTTCATTCACTCTCTATGAGCCGGTAGCCTGTGCACCGCAGAACGAGCGGTGGCTTCTCCAGCGCGTGCCTGCAAGGTAGACCCTGGAGTAAGTGTGTGAAAATGGGGCGGATTTAAACTTCAGTGAGAGACACGATCGACCGTAGCGACGTGTCCGAGTGGTACCGATTCCCGAAGAGGGAGCCGGATTGAAAAGGTAGTGCCAGTCTGCGGACAGGATGCGAAACTGATGCTTCCCTCGTGGGCTTCGACTATCCGTCTGGTAATGGCCAATCCAAGCCCCGTGCCGCCGGATTTACCTCGAGTAACAAACGGTTCAAAGAGCGTTGAGCGAATCTCCTCAGGAATCCCCGGGCCGCTATCCTGAACTTCGACAACGACTTCATCGAGACCTATCCACGTCCGGACGCGAATCTGTCCCGCGCCTGATATGGCTTCCCGGGCGTTGCCAACCAGATTGGTGACGGCACGCAATATCCGCTCGCGATCGAGGGGGAGAGTTGACGAGGCCCCCGTATCCTGCCGCACGGTATGCGATATGGAAATGCCGGCTCTCTCAAAGGTCGGTCGGAACGATTCGACCATACGGTTGAGTAGATCCGAGATGTCACAGATCGAGAGGTCCAGGGTGATTTCGCCGCGGGCATAGTCCAGCAGCTCACGGCACATGGAGTTCATGTTCTGAACCTGCCGCTCGATTTGCCCCAGGTGTTCTTCGACAACTTCCGGTCTCGGATCGAGCCGATAGAGATCGATATGCCCCAGGATCATCTGCAGCGGATTCTTGAAATCGTGAACGATCCCGGAAGCGGCTTGACCGATATTGCGCATCCGTTCTGAGGATCGATGGGCTTCTTCGAGTTGTTTCTTTTCAGTAATATCAAAGATATAGCCTTCAATTACCAGGTGACTTCCCGATTTTGACGGCACCGCACAGCCCTGTTCCCAAACCCACTTCATGTTGCCATCGCGATGCATGATCCGGTACTCAAGCTGAAACGCGCCGCCGTCTTCGATGGCTCGCTTTACCCGAGTTCTTACATACTCCAAGTCGTCGGCGTGGATGATTCGCCGGTAACACGTTGCCTCTGCCCCGACAAATTCCGCCGGCCAGTATCCGGTAAGTTCGACACAACCATCGCTCACGAATTCAAGCACACACTCTTCTTCGCAATTACTTCGATATGCCATGCCGGGGAGATTCCTCATGAGAGTGAGCAGGGTGCGCTGACTCTCTGAGAGAGCGTGTTCGCTTTCCTGGAGTTTGCGTTCCGCCTTGAAGAAGTGCGAGATATACTGGCTGGCGGTGAAGTAGACGAGAACCGCCGACATGAAAACGAAGAACCATCCCTTATAGGTCTGCAGCGTCGTGAGGGCACCGACGTCTGACACGACCTTGCTCACCATCTGGTCAGAGAGCAAAATCCAGAGCCCCCCTGCCAAGGCGTAGGGAAGCGCGATCTTTAGCGCCAGCAATTGAATGGATCTTTGGCTATTCACTAATTCAGTTCTCCCTGGAAAGCGCACGTGACGCCAAACCAGTCTGGGCCGTTTAGAATGGGGTCCAACTCCATGGATAATTATCGGCAAAACAATGAGATAGCTTATAGGCCAAAACAAGGCTCCTGGGCCGCGATTTGAATTAGATAGGTGCTCTGGAAACTGGATAGGTCTGGCCAAACGAAACTCCCGCCGGACCAAAGGGCGGCGGGAGTCAGTACCTGGATAGATGGCTAAGACGCTACTTAGTTGAGAAGTTCTCTTTGTGTCGGACCAACCAGCCCTCAAACGTCTGAAGCCTGGGATTTAGCTTTCTGGTTGCATCGACATTTCGGGCACCACAAAAGTACTCTTCAAAATCCCGCTTGAATTGGAACATATTTCCTAAGTCATCAGCCCCCGGGAATCCGAAACCCCTGTAGACTTCGGGATCGATCGCATTGTACCGAACTTCACGTCCCAGAACGCGAGAAAATGCGGCCGCCATCTGATCGCCAGTCAGGTGTTCACCCGCAATCCCAACAGTCTTCCCGATGAATTGGCTGCCAGCCTTGAAGATGCCGAATGCGCTCCGGCCGATATCTTCGGCCACGATGCCGGGCATCTTCTTATTTCCAAGGGGGAAAGTAATGCCAAGCGTGCCGTCCGGACCCGGCTGAGGTCCCATGCCGAACATGATGAAATTGTCCCAATAGAATGACGTCAGCAGGAAGGTAACCGGCACTCCCGCTTTCAGGAATACTTCATTAGCCTCACCCTTGGAATCAAAGTGCGGTACTTTGTACTTGCCCATTAGCGTTGGCATCCGATTGTCGTCAAGCGGAACCCACTTCCGCGTATCTTCAAGGGTCGACCAGATGACGTGCTTAAGTCCAGTCTTCCTGGCTGCTTCGGCCATGGTCGCGGCCTGAACAATCTCCAGTTCCGGCTTCAAGTGGGCCCAATAGAAAGTCACACAATAGGCGCCGTACGCTCCCTGGAACGCCCGCTCCAGGCTGGCTGGATCGTCGACATCAGCTGCAACGACTTCGGCCCCCAATCGGGCCAGCTCTTTTGCCATATCTGAATTGACGTCACGGGTCAGAGCACGGACGGCGAACTCTCCCGAAGGATCTTCGAGAATTGCCCTCACCAATCCGCTTCCCTGTGATCCGGTTGCGCCCACAACGGCGATAATCTTCTTTTCTGCCACGAAGTTACTCCTTGCCGGCTTTGCCTGGCCGGTCGTGCGGTTGATTCAGTATTGTCGGTATTAACACAAATGGCCGTGCTGACGTTCCTGAAATCTCAATCAACAATCCAAATCGCTCAATCACGGCGGGATTCTGCGCGAACCGGCCATGAAGGCACACGACTGGACAGCATTAGCAAAGGAGCTGAGGTGGGAAACCTAGCGTTTTGTGCCGCGAACTAGCATCATAAGGGGATGATTCGACGGGCCGGAAGGCGGATACCACCTGCCGTTGTCCTTGTACCACTTCTCGGTTTCGCCATAGTAGCTGAAGTCATACTCTTCGAACTTTTCAATTTCAATCCCAGCGGAGATGAGAGAGGTGAGAAGCTCAGAGATCGTATGCATCCATTCAACAGACTCACTTTTTCGAATGTAGGTTCGATCGCAGTAATCCGGAATGTCTCGATAGTATTCCGGTTTCCGACTGAAATAAGACAACCCTGGTTCGACAAAGAGGTCATGTATGGGATGGCCGTCGATCAGGAGAAAAGTGCCCCCAGGTCGCAAATAGTGACTGACAACTTCTGCCCACGCCTTCAGATCTGAAAGCCAGCACAGGGTGCCATAGGACTGATAGACGATATCGAAGCGATCTTGAATCTGGCCCCTCAGCTCTAAAACATCGCTTCGGACGAAATTGGCCTGGAGGTTTGCCGTGGCATTCAACACATTCGCCTCTGCTATGGATCGATCCGAAATATCTACACCGGTTACAATCGCACCTTCGCGCGCCCATGACAGGGTATCCAGACCGAATTGGCACATCAGATGCAGCAGTGTTCGCCCCCGCACATCTCCCAGTTCCTCCCGCTCTAACGCTTTCAGCGTGGATTGCCCTTCGAGGAACTCTTTCACTCGATATTCTGGGTGCCGAAGATGTATTTCTACAAGTTCATTCCACGCCGAGCGGTTCTTTTCGTGATCTGAGTTTGACATCACTTGCGAGCTCCCGCCATGAGAACCAGGCCGATCAGTGCAAAGACGACATTCACCCCCCACACGGCGATATAGTCTGGAATCTTTTCATTATAGCCGGCCGATTGCATTACTCGAAAGAGTATGAAGTACACGAGAGCAATGGCTGCGCCGGTTGCAAAGGAAACGGCGATGCCGCTCCGCCTCGGGTTTGAGGCAAACGGCACACAGATGAGGACGATAATGATTGTGGTCACCGGATAGGAGAATTTCAGTTTGTAGTCTATGGATTCCCGCGTGTGCGGTCCACCCGTTCGTTTCATGAGATCGATATATTGCCTGAGATCATCGATCCCCATGTCGACGGGGTCAGCAATTTTCCTGGCGAGATCGGCCGGTTTGTCCTGAATATCGATCACGGACAGAGTGTCGAAATGTGAAAACGTGCCTTCGAGCGCACGGTCGAAGTGGCGATCGATGCCTCGTTCCAGGGTCCAACGGAAGTCGACATATCGCACCCGTTCGGCGGTGACCAATCGCTCCACCGTACCATCGCCGGTTTTGTAAAGCCGAAATTCCTGACCTTCGCCCCGTTCGGTGTCAAAATTGGATATCGTGTAGAAGTATCCGGGGCTGATCAACCGGTAGACATTGTGTACTCGCGCCCTGGCTTCTTTTGATTTCTTGTCGATGTCGAATTCTTTTATCTCAACCCGTCGCTGGTTCAGAGGCGGGAAGAGGTATTCAGAGTAATAGAAATGGCCAACGGCAAGCAGACAGGCAGCCAGCAGAAAGGGCAAGGCAATCCGGTATAGCGACAGGCCGCTTGCCTTCATTGCCAGAATCTCCCTTTTCCGTGCCAGCATGGAGATGGAAAAGAGGAGTGCAAGCAGGACAAACATCGGCAGGAACGATTTGACCACCCAACCGCCAAAGTAGAGATAGTATTCAAGTATGCGCAGAATAGGCACCTTGTGATCAACGAAGTCCTGCAACTCCTCGACCATATTGATGACAATTATCGTAAGGCCGATCGCCACCGTCACGACGGCCAGGGACGCAAAGAAGTTCTTCAGCAGATATCGATCGAGCTTCTTGATCATGATTCTATCTGACCTTCCGGAACCAGGCAAATATCGGCCGTTCGGTCACAACGAGGTAGAGGAGATAAATGCCCACGATTGCCATCAATATGTTGGCGCCCCACATGGCGAAGAACGGTGTGACAATCCCGCGATTGGCAAGATCTTCGCCTCCAATCAGGAAGGCCCAATACACGATGAACAGAAAGATCGAAATGCTGATAGCTATGCCCATACCTCCCTTGCGGGTAAGAATACCGAGAGGAGCGCCAATCAGGATGAATGCAAGTGATGCCGCAGGAATAGAGTACTTCTTATAGATCTCAACTTGAAAGGTGTCGATGACAATATTCCGGGCATCGATCTGCTGCTTGTTTCGTTCGACAATGCGGGCAAGCAACATTGCCTCCCCCTTTAGGGTCGAATAAGCCATGGAGTCATCAACTTTCGTCTTGGCACCGAATGCAAAGCTGTCCGAATACAAGTACTCGAACCGTTCGCGCAGAGTGGTGTCAACTTTGCTCATCATGGGAGTCAACTGGTCGGCGTTGGACCTGACGGTTTCCTGCATTTGGGCAATGGACTGTTCCCTGTCGGTTCGTACCTCAGTCTCAGTACGAACCAGCTCGGATCCGGTGCCGCTGATATTGATGACCTGCGTATCGAAATCAAGCTTACGATAGTCGTCCGGATTCTCAAGGTCCATGGAGTGAAGTTGCCCGCTATGTAGCGTGAACTGCATATTCTTGCCGTTTTCAGTCATCTTGAGGTAGCCATATTTCGCAACGATGATTCGTGGCCGGCTGCCTACCCGGGTATCGGTGATTCTTACTCCCTCGACACGAGAGGTTGCGTGGTCTATATGATCTACCAGCACCAGGTAACCGGGAATGTCGGTTACGAAAATTCCTGATTTGAACACGAGGGTAGGACGCATGGCGGAGATGTCCCCCCACAGGGTTCTGGCCCGCTTGTTGAGATCCGGAAGTACCTTATCGTTAAACGAGATCATCCCTATCGTAATGAGTCCTCCCGCAATCAGCAGAGGGGTGAGGATTTTCATGAGATGGACTCCGGATGACTTGATGGCGCTTATTTCCATATCAGACGTGAGCCGGCCAAATGCCATGAGCGTAGCCACCAAAACCGACATCGGGACTGACAGCGCCAGCATCCAGGCCAAATTCAGGCCGATCAGCTCCAGGACCACCCAGATGGACAGGTTCTTATCTATGACGTGGTCAATAATCTTGGGGACGTAGTCAATGATCAGTAGAAAGGTTATGATGAAGAATGAGAACAGAAAGGGTGGGACGTGCTCTTTGAGAATATATCGCTGTAGAATCTTCATCATCGCCTTGCCAATATAAGAGTTATACACAACTCGGCCAGTTTAATGTTCCCTCTCAAAAGTCATCGCCGAGGGCAGTTTCCGTGGACTAAGTGAGTCTCTAATGGCCCGTGGGCTCGTGCCGATATTGTAACTGAATAGAGGGGCTGTTCAATAACAGTTAGCACATACGATTCGGGGGAGGTCAGGCCAAACCGGTAGTACCTGTCTGGTTGGGACCCAAACAATAGGTGGTAACAGATGTTTAGTGGCAACATTACTCGGAAATTTATGGTCGGTCTTTCAGCGATCCTGGTGATCATGCTGGCGGCCAATTTCTACTGGAGTAATTCCCGTGTCAACAAACAGGCGGAGTCCGCATTTGCCGACAAGCTGAGACAGATCACCGGCATGGCATCCGCCACGCGTGGATGGGTCGCAACCCATCAGGAGATGTTCAAGCGCGAGAATCAGAAGGGTGACCGCGAGATCGCGACCGTCCCTGTTGTCGCAGCCTGGCAGGTGGCCAAAGAGTATACCAAGGGAGTGAACTACGAGTTCAAGACACCGTCACTGAACCCGCGTAACTCCAAAAACAGCCCGGACGCTTTTGAGAAAGAAGCGCTCATGGCGTTTCAGGCCAACAGCAAGATCAACGAATTCTACCGCAGGATCGAGGAAAACGGCCGCGAGTACTTTCGGTTTGCCGTTCCGGTCAGAGTCGAAGAAGGATGCCTCGAGTGCCACGGCAATCCCGCCGGAAGCAAAGATCCTTTTGGATTCGCCAAGGAAGGGATGAGGGTCGGAGACCTTCGCGCCGCTTTCTCAGTCAAAGCACCTTCCGATGAACTCCTGGCCAACGAAGCCTCCAATGCCACGTTCGGCATAGTTGCCGCCCTGATTATTCTCTTCAGCGTCGGTATCGCGGTCTACATCATGACGCGCAGGGTCATCAGTAACCCGCTGGCCAAGGTAGTTAAGGCGACCGAACAGATGACGGTCGATTTCAAGCAATATCTGGACGTTACGGAAGCGATCTCGAATCGCGATCTGACCAAGTCGGTTTCTGCAATCGAGCGCGAAGCCATCGATGTCAAATCCAACGACGAGCTTGGCACTTTGGCCAAGGCCATCGAAGGTACCCGTGAAGCTCAAATACAGATGGGCAAGTCGCTCAAGAAAATGACCAGCAATTTGAAGACGCTGGTACAGGACCTGTCCACGAGCGCCAATGAAGTGGTCAGTGCCGCCACTGAGATTGCGGCTTCATCCGAAGAAATGTCCCGCGGTGCCGGAGACCAGGCCGACCAGGTTCGTCAGGTATCGGCGGCAATCGAAGAAATGGCCGCGACGATTCTCGAAAGTTCACGCAATGCATCGCAGGCTACCGATGCTTCCCAGAACGCCTCCCAGACTGCTGTGGCGGGTGGGGACGTTGTCTCCAAGACAATCCAGGGAATGCAGAGCATTCACGCGGTGGTCCGGGAATCGGCCGATTCGATCGGCAAGCTGGCTGATTCCGCCGACCAGATCGGCGAGATCACGCGGGTGATCGAAGATATCGCCGACCAGACCAATCTCCTGGCTCTCAACGCCGCTATCGAAGCGGCTCGCGCCGGGGAGCAGGGGCGAGGGTTCGCCGTTGTCGCCGACGAAGTCCGGAAGCTTGCTGAACGGACTGCCAAAGCCACCGGCGAGATCACATCGATGATCAAAGGAATTCAGGCCCGCACGAGCGAAGCGGTACAGTCGATGCAGAACGGGCTTACCCGGGTTGATGCCGGTCGCGAACTGGCCGACCGGGCAGGGGCCGCACTGAGCGAGATCACGTCGATGTCACAGAACGTGATGAGCATGATTCAGCAGATTTCACAGGCTTCCTCGGAACAGTCTGTGGCTGCCGGTCAGGTTTCGCAGAATCTGGAACATATCTCCCGCGTGGCGACCGAATCCGCCAAGGGAGCTGCTCAGTCCGCCACTGCATCGGAACATCTGAATCAGCAGGCCGAGAACCTGCAGCAGATGGTGGCCAAGTTTAAGATGTAACCGCGGATTTATCTGCCGCTTACGTGGAAGAGGTCGAGCTTGCTCGACCTCTTTTGTTTACCCCTGGTCCTAAATGCGATTTGCGCCACTCCCCGACAGTGGTATATTTGGACTATGCCTGCC
>JBATNE010000260.1:0-32226 GCA_049290195.1 Candidatus Zixiibacteriota bacterium | reverse complement strand
GATAAGTGAAACTGGGATGCCCCCACTTCACTTCCTCAATTACATCCGGGCAGGCCTTGTGAATGAGCTGGCGTATGTGCGTCAGTATCGGCTTGGCGAAATCGGCCGATGTGTCAATGTACAGATCGATCTGTTTGTTCTTCACACCCATAGGCTCCTCATGCTTTGTTGAATGTCGCCGCTCATTGTCGTTACAGCAGGAAGCTATGCCGGAATTCCGGCAATCGAAATCACTTTTGAGAGATCATCTAAGAGGAATCAATCCGTGTCCCCGGAAAAGAATAATAGGCACCACCCGCTACGGGAATTTGACTACCACCATCGTGATGTCGTCAGACTGTGCCCGCGTCTTGCGATACGCCGTCAGCTCCGCCACCGCCGCCTCGGCAATCTGAGCCGCCGCACTCTGGGCATGTTTCTGGACGAAATCGAAAAACCGCTGATCCCCGTACAGCTCTTCCTGTTCGCTCATGGCCTCACTGACGCCGTCCGTGTACACCACCATCACCGCGCAGTTCTTCAGGTCAACTTCATGCATCTCAAAATGAAAGTCAGGCAAAACGCCGATTACCAGTCCCGCTTCTCCCGGAACTTCAACCGATCCGTCCTTCCTCACCAGTACCGGAGGCATATGCCCGGCGTTGACATAGGAAAATGTCATCTTGGCGCAGTCAACGATTCCGAACAGGGCGGTGATAAACTGTCCCGGACTGGCGAATTGACAGATTACCTGATTAAGGCGGGTAGCTACATCAGACAAATCTATTACAGCTCCATGTGTCACCTGTGAACGCATCACCGCCTGCGCATTGGCCATCAACAGAGCGGCCGGAACCCCCTTGCCCGAAACGTCTCCCAGCGATAGAAACGTGCGGTGTTCATCCAATTCGATAATGTCGTAATAGTCACCGCCGACTTCCTTCGCCGATATATTCCGACCTACGATCTCAACCGCTTTCGAACTGAAATCCTGCTTCGGCAAGAACCCCTTCTGAATTGTCTCCGCGACATGCAGTTCCTTTTCGATCGCCCGAAGTTCCTTTTCCTTTTCAAACAGCCGGGCGTTTTCGATCACCTGCGCCGTCTGTGTCCCGACAATCCCCAAAAGCCGCTTGTCATTGTCCGTAAACCCGGCAGCATCCTTCTTGTTGAACAGTACTAGCAACCCCACGAGCCCCTTCCGTGTCATGAGCGGTGCGGCCAGGACCGAGGTAATTCCCATCTGGACAAAGTTCATTCCCCGGAACCGTTCGTCGTTGTCCGGGTCGTTGGAAACCAGCACTGTCCGGTTCTTCACCATCCAGCCGGTCAAACTCATGTTCAGACGGAACGGTATTTGGGCCGCCTTTGGGTCGAACTCCCGCACAAACGTCTTGAAATTGTCCGCTTCGTTCTGGAGTTCATCGAGTAGGAACACTGCCCCCTGTGCGGCCCCGAGCCGCTTCACGCAGTGATCCAGGATCGACTGTGTAATAGCGTCGACTTTCATGGTGACATTGATCGCACTGGCGATCTGGTTGAGCGTCGTCAACTCCTCGACTGCGTTCTTGAGCCGTTCAAATTCGCGATCAGAAATATTTGGCATCGTGCGCCGCGCCTCGTATAATTGGACTGGGAAGCTACATTTTGGTCAATATAAGACCAAAACGATGTAAACCGCTATCTAATGAATACAATCAGACCCCTGACAATTCGAACAGCCCCATGCTGACACCCGGCGGCACCCATGGTCCGTATGCCATAGACAAGGTCCTCGGTGAAGGCGCCATGGGACAGGTCTACCTGGCGACCGACCTCCGCACCGATCAGCCGGTCGCCCTCAAGGTCATCAAAAAGGAATTGGCCGACTCAGCCACTTTCCGCCAGCGGCTGGCCGACGAGGGTGCCCAGACCGGCAGGATTGATTCACCCCATGTCGTCAAAGTGATCGATCAGGGAGAGGTCGATGGTCTCCCATATATCGCCCTCGAATACGTCCCCGGCCAGGAACTGCGGGAGCTCCTCTCCGAACTGACCCTGAATCAGAAAATCGATATCACCCGTCAGGTGGCCGCTGGGCTTCAGGCTGCCCACAAAATCAACCTGGTCCACCAGGATCTCAAGCCCGAAAACATCCGTCTCACCCCGGACGGAATAGCCAAAATTCTCGATTTTGGCCTCGCCAAAACTGTCACCACCGATGGAGTCGATGCTCAGGGAAATATCGAAGGTACTCTCTATTACCTGTCGCCCGAACAGGCCTCCGGCGAACCGATCACCGTTTCCTCCGATCTCTTCAGCTTCGGCACTGTCCTGTACGAGATGTTCACCGGGTCACGGCCGTTCGAAGGCTCCTATTCTGCCGCGATCATTTACTCCATCCTGCACGAAGATCCCGTTCCCCCTATAGAAATCGACAACCAGCTCCCGGAATCAATCAACCAGATTATCATGCGCCTGCTGGCCAAACGGCCGGCCGGTCGTTTCGCCGGAATAGGGGAGATGCTCGAAGTTTTCGAGCAGGGGCTCAAGACCGGCCAGGTCAAGCCGAAAGACCAGTACGTCAAAGCCAAGCAGACAGCCACTGTGGTTGATCTCAAGAATCTCTCCGGCGACCCCAGCTGGGAATATTTCTGCCAGGGTTTTACCGAGGATGTCGTTCGCGAACTCTCCCGCCGCACCGACCTGATCGTCTCCGCCGAACCGGCAACCTCAGTTCCCAGGAATGTGCGGGAAATCTTCGAACGGTGCCATTCTGACTACGTTGTCATGGGCTCCCTCATGAAATGGCAGGAGAATATCAAACTCCAGCTCAGCATTTATGGCGACAACGGCGACAAACTGATCTTCGGCGAGAGCTTCCAGGGAAGTGCCGATGGTCTCTTTGACCTGTTGGCTCAGGCCGCCCAGTCCGCCTCAAATACGCTGGCCAAAGCGGCCGGGTTCTCGCTGGTCGATGTCGAGGAGTATCTCCAGACCGATGTTTCGGCCTATGATCTGTATCTGAAAGGGAAGAACTACTACCAGACCACCACCCCTGAGTACCTCGATCTGGCCGCCGTCATGTACAAACGGGCGCTCGAAATCGACCCCAAAATGGCCCTGGCCCATGCCGGGCTCTCCGATGTCTATACCTACCAGTACATGGCCTACTACGACCGGACACCGGCCAAGATAGAATCGGCTCTGGCTGAAGCGGATGCCGCTATCAAGCTGGCCCCAAAACTACCCGAGGCACACCGCTCTCTAGGCCGTTACTACATGTTTACCGGCAAGGTCGCCGAAGCCGAACTCGCCTTTAGCATGGCGATTGAGTTCAATCCGAAGTACGCTATCGCATACCGGACGATGGCCTGGTTGAAAGAACAGCAGGGGGACCGCGAAGCTGCCCTGGACTGGGCCAGACGCGCGCTGGAACTGGCTCCCACCGATCTCGAAACCCTGCTCCTGTTGAGCATGCTCAATATGGATCAGAAGAAGTTCACCGTCGCCATGGCTACCCTGCAGCGCGCTATCGAACTCGGCCCGGATTACGGCCGCGCCTACTACCTGCTCGGTATTGTCTACAAGAAACTCGGCGTGCTGGATCTGGCGCTGGAGAATATCCTTCTGGCCATCAAGTACAAAGGGGATCCGAACTGCTATGTCGAGGCCGGCTATATCTACCTCGTGAACAAACTCTACGACAAGGCCAGAACCCAGTTCAACAACTCCGTTGACGAAGGCTACTTGCCGTTTGTCGCCGAATACTTCCTCGGCTACCTTGAAACCAAACTTGGGAATGCCGACGCTGCCCGGTCCCACCTGGAGAAGTCGATCTTGCTGGGAAGCGGGGCCGATACCTCGGGCCCCGAAAACCTGCACATCACCGCTTACCGCGCCCTGGCCATGGCTACGATGGGACAAACCGACCGGGCTCGCCCCCTTTTGGAGCATGTCCGGGATCACCAGGAAGGGAACGGGGAAGTACTCTACGAGGCCGCCCGTGGCTTTGCCCTCATCGGCGACCCGAAGGAAGCTTCCGCCTGCCTCCAGCTAGCTCTCGAAGGACATGCCGGACCCACAGAAAAAGAGCTCAAGTTCGACCCCCTTCTGGAGTCCATCTCCGACTAGTCAGATTTCAATACTTGACTTAATCGGCCCATATTGTATCTTGTTACCGGTCGGGCAGATACTGCAGCGGAGCACCTTTCGCACGTGTCCTCATGCAGAAACGCTGACTCGACGAGAGATTGCCGGCCCAACTACATGAACTTCATCTCTAGTCAGCGCAAGTGCAGCCTTGCCACGCCGCATCTCTGGGGAGCTGAACCCCTGCCGATTGCACTGAACTTATTGTCACAATTACTAACGACCATTAGGTCGTCATAACATCCGCTCTTTCGAAATAGGTGATCGTATGGCCTCACGGGTAACTATTCTTTCCAGCATTCTGGCTTTCTGTTGTGTCATCCTGGTTGGCGTATCGTCAACGCAAGCACAGTATCCTGCCCAGGTTACTGATTCACTCAGATTCAGGACGGCAGGTCTGGGGGAGCCCACTCTGCAGGATCTTCTCGATTCGCTTGGATATCATGTCAACGTCGCTACTGACACCCTCAGTATGCAGACCTTCCCGGGACAGTCGCAGGTGAACTACATCAAGATTCTCGGCCAGCTGGCCGGTTCATCTTCGACCAAAATCTGTGGATTCTATACCGCCGGCGATACCTCCACGTCGGTAGCCGTACTTCCCCCGGGGAGCATGGCGGGCGACTCGATCTCTTTCTCAAGCGCAGGGCGCGGGAGGATCGGCTTCTTTTTCCTGCCGAATATTTCCGCCTATCCGTTTGAGTGGTACACCGAGACGGCCTATAACCTCGACCACCTGAAGCACGCCCTGGTCTTCCACGGCGCTTCCGCCAGCGAATACATTGTCGCTTTCGAAGACCTCTATCAGGGAGGTGACTTCGATTACAACGACCTCGTTATTCTGGTCCGGCTCGACGACACCGATGGTGATGGCATACCGACCAGCGTGGACAACTGTCCCGCCACCGCCAATGCTGATCAGAAGGACAGCGATGGCGACGGCCTCGGCGACGTCTGCGACAACTGCGCCTTTGCTTCGAACTCCGATCAGTCTGATTCAGATAACAATGGCATTGGCGATGTTTGCCAGGCTCCGCTTGAACCGCAGAAAATCGACTCGGCGGATATGTACTACATCAAATCGGCCGATCTTGATCAGGACAATTTCATTGACTTGCTCTACACCGGCCGCAATCAGAGCGGGCTGTTCGTCGTTTTCGGCAAGTCCGGTGGTGGTTTCGAATCTCCGGAGAAACTACTGGATATCTCCGATGCCGCCCTCGATGTCAATTTCGTCAATAAGGACACCCTCTTGGATATCGTGGCGCATACCGCCACCCAGACTTTTGTCCTGTTGAACGGCGGGGGCAGATCATTTGTCCTCCAGGGAACTACCCCAAGCAGTGCCAACCATTCGGTCACAGCCCACGATCCGTCTGAAGCACCTTCCGTGGCGACCGGATTTGTCGACCATGATTACAATCTCGACCTGGTGGCATCACCCAACCAGATCCTGCTCGGTAACGGCACCGGCGGCTTCTCCAGCACGCTTACATTGCCTTTCTCATTCAGCGCGGCCACACTGGCTCGACTGAACGGTGACCGCTTTGCCGATCTGGTGGCAACAATCGGAGATTCGGTCATCCTCTTCACCAACAACGGCGCCGGTACTTTCACCCGTTCCAGCGCCCTCTTTATCGGCGACCAGCCGTTTGCCGAAGTTTCCATAGCTGGCGGAGCCGATTTTAATGGTGACGGCAATACCGATTTCGCCCTGGTTACTTCCACGCCCACCAATACCGATCAGAAGAGCGAACTGTATGTCTGCCTCGGCGATGGTCTCGGCGGACTGGTCGGACATCACGCGATTGAATTGGCTGCCATGGCAACGAACCTGGCCGTCAGCGATGTTGACCGGGACAACGATCTCGATATCAGCATGGTGATCACGAAGACCCGTCGCCTCGAAGTCTTCTTCAACGACGGTTCCGGAAATTTCCCGACTTTCAAGTACATGGCGCTGGGCGAAGGAGACTCACCCTTCAATGCCCTCACGTCAAACGATTTTGATCGCGACGGCAATCCGGACTTCGTCTCCGGTGGTGCCAACGGTGCGATCGTTTTGGCCGTCAACCAGCTGCCGCCGGCCCAGACCCTGGCCGATGAAATGGTCGTTACCAGCTATAACGGCGTCAACATCACCATCATCAACCCGCATGGATTCGTCATTTCCCAGCAAAAGACTACCGTAGCCGGCGCTGCCCACTGGAATCTGGATATCGATGGTGACAACTTGCTGGATGATCGAAGCTTTGACTACAACCTGGAATACGGTGAATACAAGATCATCATCAAGCCGGACACGTCTCTTTCCAATGACTCCGGATCCGGTTCATTTACCCAGGATATCAGAATCGATGGTGCCCAGCAGGCCAGATCGTTCCTCGATTACAGTACTTCCGGTACCTCATCAGAGCTCAACCGGCTCTCTCCGCAGGCGGTCCCTGAGAGTCTCGTCTTCTACTATACGGTTGAACCGGTATCGTCTATCCAGCCCCCGAACGGCATTGGCGTCAAATTGAGCCGGCCGGTATTTGACTGGAGCCTCCTGGCAGCCCGGATGCCTGCAGCGATCACCTATCAGTTCCAGCTTGACCGCCACTATGATTTCCAGTCGCCGATCTATGACATCTCCGACCTGACGTCGCCGCAGTTCCAGCCCCCATATCAGCTGGGTAAGGACTCAATCTATTACTGGCGCTTCCGGACATTTGATGGTGTCACTTACTCTCCCTACTCACGAACATTCGCCGCGTATATCCTTGGCTCATGCTGTGAAATCAGTATCGCCAACATCGACTTGAACGGCTCAGTGGACCTTCGGGATCTGAGTATTCTCGTCACCTATTTGACCGGCGGAACAGTCCAACTCCCGTGCCCGGATGGTGCCTACTATAAGGTGGTACATCCCCTCTCGCTCGTCGACTTGTCACAATTGGTGAAGTACCTGACGGGAGAGAGCACCGATGTTCCGAAATGTCCGTGATCTGAAAATGTTCTGGATGTGATTGTCCGAAGATCAGAGCGGGCGGTTTTCGAACCGCCCGTTTTTCTTTGAATCAGATTCTGGCACTTGCCGGAGCGCGGAAGGTGGCGTCCATCTCTTTGGTCGAACGCTGATTGCCGCCAAATGAAATCCCCATTTGACGAAGCATTTCAAACGGCGGTATCCCACCGATCTGAACGATAACGTAATCATTGGGAATCTCAATCTCTCCCTGTGACGTGGACAGCTTCACCGACTTCTCGGTCACTCCCACCACCTGTGATTCCCAGTATGGAATGATCTTCTTGTCTGCGATCATCCGATTGACCGCATCTTCATTCTTCTTCTTCACGCGGAAGAAACTCGTCTTGCGGTACGAAATGGCTACCTGATTCCCCGGCTGTTTGGCCAGCCCGACGGCCGCTTCGACAGCGCTATCGCCGCCGCCGACTACCAGCATCTTTTGATTCCGATATGACTGCGCATCGATCAGTTGATACAGCACCTTGGGTAGATCTTCGCCCGGAGCATCAATCCGACGCGGCACCCCGCGCCGACCCATCGCCAGAACGACAAACTTCGAGCTGTGCGTTGTCACCGGCGTTTTCACACTGAACAACTCTCCGATTTTCTGCACCGATTCGACCGGCTCATTCGTGTTGATCGTGATCTGAAACTTGGCTACGATCTTCTGCCAGGTCTCCATGAGGAATTCCTTGGAATACTCCTCTTCCTTGAGCCAGCCAAAGAGCGGAATCTGAATCGGCTGCGTCATCACCAGCTTGCGGCGCGGATAGTGCAGAATTGTCCCGCCAACCCCGGTCTGATCGAGAACGATATAACTGAGATTATGCTGCTTGGCCGTCAATGCCGCGGAAAGCCCGGCCGGCCCCGCCCCGACAATGATGACATCGTATGCGTCGCTGGCTTTGGTCTCCGGAACGCGCCGGGCGACTTCTTCCATCACCATCTGCCCCTGCGCGATGGCATGTCGAATGAGTGACAACCCGCCCAACTCCCCGGCAATAAACAGACCCGGAACGGTCGTTTCATTGGTCGGAGTGAGAATGGGAATATCCGGTCTGCTCGTCAAATCTCCGAGCCCGACTTTGAGCGCACCAACCGGACATGCCTTTTCGCAGTATCCATGTCCGACACACCGCTCACCATTGATAACTTCAGCGATCCCCCAGACAACCCCGATCACATCCCCTTCCGGACAGGCCTGTACACAGGACCCGCAGCCAATGCACAGCGACCGGTTAATCATCGGATACTGCGCTCTCGGGCGATCGATCCCCATCGAGTGCGCTTCCTTCTTCCGGTCTGCAACCACCCGTTGCTCTTTGCGGAATTTGAGGAAATATGGAATGAACGCCAGGGCTACCAGGACGATAACCCCCACCCAGATCAAATCTTGTTGCATGCTCGCGTTACAACCTCTGTTACAAGCCTGGCCTAGAATCGGCAGCCGAACTCGGCCTGAAGTCGGGTTCCTTTGATGTCATCGCCACTGTCGAATTCCGCTGAACTATTCAAGAAGTAGCGCCGCGACAGATCCAGAAACGAACTGATCTCAAACCAGTTGTTCGACCGGTGCGTATCCTCGGCCACTACCTTGTAATTATACACGCCATAGGCGAGCCCCATCTGGATATGGCTGGCCACGTTGTCAGTCATCCGGATTGAATAGTTCTCGCCGTTCTCCTGCGGCCCTTTAAACGACATATACTGCGCCATCACCAGCATGGTCTTCCGGAGGAACCCGTATCGGCTCGCATACCCGGAAAGGGACCTCGTCGTGCTCGATTCCCCCGCCCGCTTGCTGATGCCATAACTGAACGATGTCTGAATCGCCAGCGGCATCGTTATGTCAAGTTGCGATCGAATACCCTGTCGAAGGTGATCGTCAAACAGACTGTCAACCACCGAACGGGTGTCATATGTCCAATAATTCTTGCGGTTGTCGTATGTGAGCGCCAGCCGGAGCTGGGGAGTCAATCGGACATAGCTGCCAACGTAGAGACTGGACATCGACAGCGACTGACCCGTTCGGTCCATTCGCCATCCCCGATTCAAATCAAACTCCATTGTATGATAATATCCCCAGCCATTGCCGGCATTGTACCGCCCTTCCGAAGCGATCATCTCTCGACTGATATTCGACGCATGGTACTGTCCGATAAACGCCAGGCTCTGCTCGAAAAAGTTGTGCCCCGGTTCACCGTTGTTGTAACTGAAGTATCCGCCCGCCTTCGTCAATGCCAGTCCGGCCTCATTGTACGCCCAGTGCGGTTCGCTTCCGGCAAAAAGTCCGGCCCGGAATCCCTGAGATAACCTCTGCTCGACCAGCATTCCATCAAGGTACCCCGCACTCCCCAAACGGCGGGGGAGAAGCCGCCCGACCGAGAAATTGGTCGATGCATTCGGGTCTTCATACGAGATGGAGAATTCCCATATCCGGTTTTCCCAGGCATTCTGCCCGACTGACGACGTATACGTCCGTTGACGCTGATCGTACCGCCCGCGACTTCTGAAATTGAACGTGATGTCTTTGTCAAACAGCCGACGTGCCCTGATATTGAACCGCGCCGTCGTCTGCGAGAAATCCAGATTCGAACTGCTCCGGTCGGCCCAGTTGTAGTACATCACCGCCAGCGTTCCCGATAGCTTGGTCGGCGAACCCTTTTTCTTTGCAACTGCCGGCGCCGTAACGACCGTATCCTTCTTGGCTGCTGATGCCGATGAATCAACCGGCGTCTGTACCGTATCTGTCACCACCTGCGAAATGATCTGCGCCTTGTCACCCACCGCGATCTGACAGGTGCCCGAGACGATTCGACAGGAGGCCGAGTGATCCGCCACGAATACAACTTCCACTTCGGTCTGACAATCCCGAGCCGATTTGACCACCAGCCGATCCCCGACATTCAGCCCGTCGGCCTTGCCGCTGCTCAGATAAATACTCTCCGCCGATACGTACTTGACCAGAATGGACGGAGTCCCGCCGATAGCCAGAGCCGACCAGCACAGAATCAGAAACGCGAGTAGTACGATAGGGGAGATTCTCTTCATTACGAATTTCCTCTGGGGTGACAGCTATAACACCTGCTGCTCAGGTACTGGTAATTGTTCACATCTCTGTGGTGAGAATCGGTCGTCGACTTGCTGTGCGTATGGCACAAAATGCACTCGAACACCGCGTAATTCTGCGAATTCGTGTGACATTCATTGCAGTTGAATCCGCTATGACGCCCCGATGCAATCGGGAAATAGGTGCTGTGATTCCAGGTACTCGATGTCCAGTTTGTGGTCGAATGGCACGTCTGACAGGTCGTCGGGAATCCGGCCGCGCTGTGGGCCGGGTCGTTGGTGCCGTCATAGTCCGATTTGTGGCAGGCATAGCAAGTGTTCGGCGTCTGTCCCACTGTATACCCCACCTTGTGACACGCCGCGCACGCCACCGACGTATGCGCTCCCGTCAGCGGGAATGGTGTCGATGCATGATTGAACGTCGCCGGTGTCCAGGCATTTACGGAGTGACAGGTAATGCAATTGTGATCGAATCCGTTGGCCACGTGATCCGGCTTACCCGCCTTGTTCGCGGTAAAGTCCGTGGTGTGACATGAATAGCAGTCCGATGGTGTCTGCCCCGGATTATACCCTACTTTGTGGCACAACCGGCAGTCGGTAATCGCCGAATGCGCGCCGGTTATGGCAAACGGGCTGGTCGGATGAGTCCAGGTGCTCGCCGTCCACTGGGTTACAGCATGGCAAGTCTGACACGTGGTCGGGAAGCCGGCCGATGCATGCGCCGGATTGGTCGAACCATCGTAATCAGACTTGTGACAGGCGTAACAGGTATTCGGGGTCTGCCCAACAGCATACCCCACCGTATGACAGGCGGCGCAGGCTACCGATGTATGTGACCCGACCAGCGGGAACGGTGTCGTGCTGTGATTGAACGTCGCCGGTGTCCAGGCATTGATCGAGTGACACGAAGTGCAGTTATGATCGAAACTGTTCGCCACGTGATCCGGCTTGCCCGCCTTATTCGATGTAAAGTCAGTGGTATGACAGGAATAGCAGTCGGTCGGCGTCTGCCCGGAACCGTACCCAACTTTGTGGCAATCTTTGCAGTCCTGTACATTGGCATGCGCCCCGGTCAACGCAAACGGCGATGAAGGGTGTTGCCAGCTGCTCGATGTCCAATTAGTAGTCGAGTGGCAGGTCTGACACGTCGTGGCAAAACCCGCCTGAGAATGCACCGGAATCGTCGAGCCGTCATAGTCCGATTTGTGGCAGGCATAGCAGGTATTCGGCGTCTGACCTACCAGATACCCCACCGTATGACAGGCTCCGCAAGCCACCGATGTATGCGACCCGGTCAGCGGGAACGGCGTCGTCGCATGATTGAACACTGCCGGCTTCCAGACCGATGTCGAGTGACAGGTCGTGCAGTTATGATCGAAGCCGTTGGCTATGTGGTTCGGCTTACCGGCTGTATTCGATGTGAAGTCCGCCGTATGACAGCTGTAGCAATCCGATGGTGTCTGGCCGGGATTGTAGCCGACCGTATGACACGAGGCACAGTCGACACTCGTATGCGCACCTGTGAGAGCGAAGGGCGAGGTCGGATGCTGGAAGGTCGATGGTTTCCAGACCTGCGTCGTATGACAGGTCACGCAGTTGTGATCGAATCCGTTGGCGATATGATCCGGCTTCCCTTGTTTGTTCGACGTGAAGTCCGTGGTATGGCAGGAATAGCAGTCCGAAGGTGTCTGACCCGGATTGTATCCTACGGTATGACACGAAGCGCACAGAAGGCTGGTGTGCGCTCCGGTGATCGCAAACGGCGTAGTCGGGTGATTGAACGTCGCCGGTTGCCAGGCGGCCGTTGTATGGCATGAATTACAGGTATGCGAGAACGCATTGGCTACATGGTCCGGCTTTCCCTGCTTGTTCGAGGTAAAGTCCGCCGTATGACAGGAGTAACAATCGCTCGGCGTATTGGAATACCCTGTGGTATGGCACGATGCACACGCTACCGACGCATGTGCGCCGGTAAGAGGAAAACTCGATGTCGCGTGATCAAATGTCGCCGGCGTCCAGGTCGTTGTCGAATGACACAACGCACAGTTGTGGTCGAACTGGCCATTGACGTGATTAGGATCGGTCGCCGTCGTAAACGCCGTCTGGTGACACGAATAACAGTTGGTAGACGTGCTGGCATAGCCGCTGGTGTGACACGACGCACACTCCTGTCGCTTGTGAGCGCCCGTCAGAACAAAGTTCTTGTGCGTATAGGTCGCGTTCGTCCAGGTGCCGGAAGCCGCATGGTGACAGGTCTCGCACTTGGCTGAGAATCCGGCCTGCATATGGCTGGGGTTAGTCGTCGCCGCAAAGGCCTCGCCATGACATCCCTTGCATTCCACCGGTGTCCCGGCATAACTCTGCGTCCCCTGGCCATGGTGACAGGCTTCGCAATCCGCTACCGCGTGAACGCCGGTTAACGGAAATCCCTTTTGGGCGTGCAGCTCAATCTGATCCTTGCGGTTCACCCAGTCCTTGGGCGTGTGACAGTTCTGACATGACTGCCCTACCTGGCCGTTGTGATGATCGGAATGACAATCAATACAGGACGTCCCGACATGGCTGAACTGCAAATCCTTGTGACAGCTGACACAGGCCGCGGTCGCATGCGCGCCAACGAGGGAGAATCCGGTTGCGTCATGGTTGAAATTCATGGGACTGCGCATGGCGCTCCACGACTGTGCCGTATGACAGTCCTGACAGTCCTGCGAGAGCTTGCCATGTGGATTCTGCGTGCTGGTTTGACTCAACAGCAGACCGGCGGCCGCCAGAAGCAGCAGAACACTTATGGTACTTATTCGTCTCATGATTTCTTCACTTTCCCGTTTAACACCGAGGCATCGTGGCACGCCGCGCACGCGGTATCCAGCGGTTTATATGCCACAAACGGTTGTTCATCGATGACGGTCGGTCGGTGGCACTTCTGACACGCCACCCCTTTATGAGCACCATCCAGCTTGAAGCGGGATGTACTGTGATCGAATTTCTCGGCGCCTGCCCAGGCATTCGGCGTATGGCAGCGCGCGCAATCGGTGACGCTGTTCTCAATGGCGAACTGTCCCCGGTGAATATCCTTATGACAGTCCTGACACTTTGTCGACGCCCCAACAAAGGTCAGTTTCGCCTGAACCTTTCCTTTGGCCTCCGATGTATGACACTTCCCACAGGGTACGGCCGCATGTTTTCCATCCAGCGCAAACTTCGTGACACCATGGTCAAACTTCACCAGCGCCCACGAGTTGTCGTTGTGGCAGTATTCGCAGCCCCGTTCGTCGACATACTTCTTGACCTCGCCGTTGTGCGGGTCCTTGTGACAGGCCAGACACTGCATCGATGTAAACGCGAACCGGTAACTGACCTGGTTGTCTTCCGAAACCGTCCGTGTATGACAGGCGATGCAGGGGACCGCCCGATGCGCCGCCTTCAGCGCGAACTTGGTCGAGTCGTGCTGCGCCATCAGGAACCGCGATGGCGTATATCCGGCCACGGTATGACATTCTTCGCAGGCCCCTTTCAACGGCCGGTCCGCGAACGCGCTCTTGTGAAAGTCGGAATGGCAATCCCGACATGCCGCAAATTTCAGATCGCCGCTCTTACGCCCCGGCAAATGACATCGATCACATTTGACCGCGATATGTTTTCCTTCCAGCGGATAGCGCGTCTTACTATGATCAAAATTCGCCTGATTGACCGCGTGCCAATCCGTGGGTGAATGACAGCTGGTGCAATTCGGCCCCAGCTTCCCCTGGTGGGCATCTTTGTGACAGTCCGTACACTGATCATGGCGAATCGCAACGAACTGCGAGTATCCCTTATCTCCCGCGATCTTCGTGTCCACCAGCGTTACATGGCACTTGTCACAGGTCACCGTCTGATGCTTGCCGATCAGCGGGTAGCTGGATTTGGCATGATCAAACCCGCTTGCCGGCTTCCAACCCGCCGTCACGTGACAAGTCTGACAGGCGGCGGCAAACTGACCACGATGTTCATCGGCATGGCAGTTGGCGCATCCGGTGTCCAACCCGAGATAGGTCTTACTCAACGTCGTCTTATCCTGCTCCAGCGCCGCGCGTACAGTCACAAACTTCTCCACATGGCAAGACCTGCAAGCCAGCGTATCATGCTTGCCACTCAAGCGATATCCAGTCAAAGAGTGGTCAAACTTGGCTTCACCATCTTTCCAGTAGATCAAATTGAACTCGCGTCCCTGGTGCTCAACATGACAGCTCTGGCATTCCTTGTATTCCTGCGTCCCGTGCATACCGGTCCTGTCCGCCAGTTCCTGCTTGATCGCCGAGTGACAGGTCAGACACTTGTCCGGCACCAGCTGCCGACCGGAACCATGGCACTTCGTGCAGTTCTGCACCCCTTCGAGCGACGCATGCGCATGCGAGAGGTCGCCGGGGGAGAGCTGACCGCGTACCGTACCACCGGATATGAGAGCCAATCCCACAGACATAAAAATTACGCTCCAGATTCGATTCAGTATCATCACGTGACGTCTATCTGACCCAGGCATAACCGGTCCAGAGAGCTACTCCAATATGAATGCACATGATCACATACATCACGATCGCAAACGGCTTGTGAATGACGTGCCAGTAGTGGAACAGCCGCTGAACCTGAGAAAGTAACGCTATGCGCCGCCGCAACAGGGCGCGTGAAAACGATATCTCGAAGAACTCAGTGAACTGATTCTTCGGTAACAAGAGTATTCTTCCTAGTTGACGCTTCAGCCGGCGACGAGTCAGCGGTCGCACGATATCTCCGACCAGCAGCTTTGCCACCGCCGCCCAGGCGCCCGTCTCCTCATTGATCACGATACCCTGAAACAACCGGTCGGTCCGGCCGATTGTCTCGGCATCCAGAGAGAAGCGCGATGTGATCGCCGCCGTGTAGGTCGCGTTGGTCCGCTCAATTTCCTGAAGCGACAGTTCATCTCCCACGATATTGCGCGGGATTTGCATATACAGATAACGGCCGAAGTATCCACTCAGCGCCACCGCCACCATCGACCAGAAACTCACCGCTACCAGCCCCTGCACCTTGAACGACGTATGCAGCACGATCAACAGCGGACCCATCACCCCAAGGTAAATGTGAATGTCGAGGAGATTACGAAGCGGCAGCGTGCGTCCGACCAGACGAGTTCGCTTCCGAACCGAGTAGATGAGCATGAGGATCATCATCGCCGCACCGGCAATGCCATACGCCAGACCGTAGGTCCCGGCCGGTCGCAACAGACGATACTCGGCGTGATGCGGGCGTTCCATATAGGGAGTCAGATAATACGACCACCCCTCGCGCAAGAACCACGCGAACACGCCAAATGAAATCAGGTAGATTCCCCAAACAAGGATGCGGTGGGCCGACGAACTACGGGGTACGTCCGCAATCGACGGTTCATGAGAAACGGATGACGAAGTAATCACGACCAATACTGCTCCCGGACTTAATTAGATGGATTCGCGCCAAAGCTTCTGATACACAAACTTGCAATGTTAAGTTCGGTCCTAACTTCGGCTATGTCACGCCTTTAGCAGTATTTATCGGTCGTTTTCCTCCAAAAACTGAACAAAATTAGTCTCATAGAAACGTAGAAAAACAGACTGTCTTTGTCAACCCTTTTATAGGCCAAAAGTGCCCACTGGGAGCCAATTTACACTCTATCGACGCCTCCCTCTTCCAAGAACCAAACCGCCCGCGCACCCTCCCCAGACACTACGAACCGATAGACCATATTGGCGAACGTGGATTAACAATGAGATGACATCTCTATCCATCTGGCCATCTATGAAATCCCACAGGGACCAACTCCAATGGGTAGGTCGACTTGAGCCGGGGCGCAGTTTGTGCCCTTCACGAAATGTGACTGTCGTTCGCGGATCGGTGCTTGACGGAAACATGGAGACATATTATCCGTATTCTATAGCACACAGCCATTTCACCTACATGACAGGAGCATCAGAATGAAGAACGCCATCAACTGGTTTGAAATCCCTACCACCGATTTCGAACGGGGAGTCAAATTCTACAACACGATTCTCAAGACCGAAATGCACACCACCGAAATGGGAGACGGCCAAATGGCGTTCCTCCCGGCCGACCAGGGCGCACTCGGCGGAGCCGTCGTCAAATTCCCGCATCAGACCCCCAGCGACAAGGGAACCATGGTCTATCTCAACGGCGGCGAAGATCTCTCCGAGATTCTCGCCCGGGTCGAACCGGCCGGCGGAAAGATCGTCCTCCCCAAGACGATGGTCACTCCGGAAATCGGTTACTGCGCGGTCTTCCGGGACCCCGAAGGTAACCATGTCGCTCTTCACTCCCCGAAGTGATCCGCAACTCGATCAGCATCTTCCAAATTCAGGAGCAGGGATAACACCCCTGCTCTTGTTGTTTTTCCCTCCACACCGTATCCTTACCACACTGACGCTTTACCAACCGACTATGGAGGTCCAGATTGCAGCCGCTTCTCGTTGCCAAAGCTGAAAACGAAATTTACCTGCTGCCGAAACTTGCCAACCGCCATGGACTGATCGCCGGCGCCACCGGCACCGGCAAGACCGTCACTCTGCAGACACTCGCCGAAGGGTTCAGCCGGATCGGCGTGCCGGTCTTTATGGCCGATGTCAAAGGGGACCTCACCGGCATCAGCCAACCGGGTGGCGGCAATTCCAGAGTCGATGAACGGATCAAACAACTCGGTCTATCAGGTTTCGCCTTCGACCAGTGCCCGGTCACCTTCTGGGACCTCTACGGCGAACAAGGTCACCCCATCCGCACAACAGTTTCCGATCTCGGCCCACTACTCTTCAGTCGTCTGCTGAATTTGAATGACACCCAGAGCGGCGTCTTGAGCGCGGTGTTCAAGATCGCCGATGACAATGGTCTGTTGCTTCTCGACCTCAAAGATCTCCGCGCCATTCTTCAGTATGCCGCCGACAACTCCGCAACTTTCAAGACTCAATACGGCAACATCTCATCTGCCTCGGTCGGTTCCATTCAGCGCGGCTTACTCACGCTCGAAGAACAGGGCGGCCAGATGCTGTTCGGCGAACCGGCCTTGGATCTCGATGATCTGTTGCAAACTGATTCTTCCGGCAGGGGAATGGTCAACATTCTCGCCGCCGACAAGCTGATGCAGTCCCCCAAACTGTACGCCACGTTTCTTCTCTGGCTGTTGTCCGAACTCTTCGAACGGATGCCCGAAGTCGGCGATCCGGAGAAACCGAAGCTGGTCTTCTTCTTCGATGAAGCGCATCTCTTATTCGATGATGCCCCCAAAGTCCTCTTGGAGAAAGTCGAACAGGTGGTTCGCCTGATCCGATCCAAAGGGATCGGCGTCTATTTCATTTCGCAGAACCCGCTCGATATCCCGGAGGATATCCTCGGCCAGCTCGGCAACCGTGTCCAGCATGCTCTGCGCGCCTTCACACCCAAAGATCAGAAGGCGGTACAGGTTGCGGCCCAGACGTTCAGAGCCAATCCCAAATTCGATGTCGCCAAGGTGATCATGGAGATGGGGACAGGCGAAGCGCTCGTCTCCATGCTCGATGAAAAGGGGAGCCCTTCAGTAGTAGAGCGTGCCCTCATCTGTCCGCCTCATTCGCAGATCGGCATGATCACGCCGGACCAGCGGCAGCAGATAATTAAAGCGTCGGTCGTGTTCGGCCATTACGAGAAGCTGGTCGATCGCGAGTCTGCCTATGAGATACTTCAGAAACGAAGTGTCGCGCAGTCAAAACAGACGGCTCAATCTTCTCAGACCATATCACCTGACACGATGTCCGGTGGCGATGCACCGTTACCTCGCCGTGTGGGCGGACGTCAACCGGAGACATTGACCGAAGCTCTCGCCAAGAGTGCCGCACGGGCAGTGGGGAGCCAGGTCGGCCGGGAGATTATCCGCGGCGTCCTCGGCTCGATTTTCGGCGGCAGCGGCACCACGCGCAGACGAAGGTAGATAGCCTCAACTTGTTATTCCCGACTTGATCGGGAATCCAGACCCGGATACCCGCGTCCGCTGGTATGACAGGGTTGGCATGTGTCAAGTTGTCCACATCGAGCCGCCGACCGACTCTTGCATCCTATTGCTGCATCTGCTTGTCCAACGAATTGGGTTCGTTTTAGATATTTGCTGCTGGCACGACCCTCCCATCATGTGCGCGGCAGACGTCCCCGTCTGCCCGTTCCTTGGGTTGGCAGGAGCGTCCGTACCATTTGGGTTCGATTGGGTTCGTTTTTTCAGGCCTCAAATTCATTAGCTATTCATTTTCAATAGCTTGCGCGAATCCAATTGGGTTCGTTTCAGATATTTACTATTTTTCATGACTCCCAATTCCCACTGCTTGAATCTGGTATAGTTCTCCCTTGTTCATAGTGTCCTCCATATACACCGCTGGACTCAGCGTCTGGCGTGAATATGTACAGAATTTGGCCGAGGTATAGGACATGGGTCCTTGTGACCCTGACAGTTACGACGAGACCCACCGCGGAGCGGGTGGGCAACCCGGCAATTGTGGTTTATGCAGATTCAGCGGACTCTGGGGGATTGCTAAAAAACACGACAGCAGCATAGGATGACGGGACGAAGAGCCGCGTTTAATCAACACCCTTCGGGTGTGCTACAGACTACGCTCGGGGCGACGAAGAAGAGTGTCGGGCGCCTACAGGACGAAGAACAAGGCCGGCGTCCGACCTACAGGAGACCCCCATACCGGATAACTTTGATACACTTTATTCCTTGACGCCGGGGATGTTCGCCGAACATAATTCGGTAATTGGCCGAGTGGGACATCGCACAGTTACTGTGTGACTCATCCGAAAAATCTCGGCCCGCCTGTGACCCAGGCGGTCCACATGTCCAGCAGTTACAATACCAATACGAGAGGAGGTGAATGCGAATGCGTAAGACTATTGCCATTTTGGCCCTCGTCGTCTTTGTCTGCTCCTTCATGGCCGGTTTCATGGCTCCGAAAGCCGAAGCCAAGCTCCCTTGTACCGCCGCCTGTATCGGTGGACAGCTCCGCGTCTGCTGTTACAACGCTCAGGGAGTCTATACCTGTACTTGGAAAGGCCGCTGTATCATCGACTGATCAGCCCAAATCAGGCCGGTGGCCCGCCCCCAAAAGCGGGTCACTCGCCCAAGTCGACTGAGATAATAGTCTCACAAGACCACTTTCCTTGTAGCAAAACCGGACATTGACCGTATATTTAAAGTAGCAGGCCAAGACCTCATCGACTGGGCCCTACATGACCTGCGGTAACGTTGACTGGACGCGTTGAAGATAGAACAACGGCCGTGAACATAACCGCTAACCTTCTCCCTCCAAAGGAGGCAGGTCATGAAAACATTCATCCTCATGAGTCGCATCAATCCGCAATGTGCCAGCCTCGTCGAGGTTGCCGCACGCGTTAAGGACGGCGCAAAACATGGGCGCGCCTGGCTGGACAAAGTCAAAGAGGTTTGCCCCGAAGCCAAATTCATTGCCCACTACGCCATACTTGGGGGTTACGATTTCATGGACATCTACGAAGCACCATCGGAAGAAACCGCGGTGAAGATTGCCATGATCGGTAATGCGTGTGGGGCGTTCAATGTGGAGAGCTGGACCGCCATCCCGGACTCACGGGTCACGGAACTGGCGAGCCAGATCTACGCGGACTTTCAGAAGAGCAAAGCCTAAGCCGTCGGGTTGGTCAAATCATCCGGATCGGCCAGCCGATCACGCAGGGTAGCGAGCTCGGTGAGATTGAAATTCTGCTTCTCGATCTTGAGTCGAAGGTAGGTCAGCACGAGGCAGGTGTCAAAGATCACCAGGAGCACCATACTGTCCAGAATCGAAATGATGGTCTTGATCGGCTCGGGAGCGAACGCGCCGATGATCATCGGTATCAGTACCACACCGACAGCGGCGATACCGACAACCAGGAACAGACCGAGCGTGCGCCACCAATTCCCTTTGACGAGGTGATAGCTCTCGCGAAGTGCTTCCACCGGATTGCACTGCTGGACCACTGCGCACACGCCGACAAAAGCCCAGGTCAGCGAAAAGAAAATGGCGAACGGGATACCGATAATAGTGATCATCATGGCGAAAGAGATGAGTCCGGTAAAAATGATCGCCACCAGGTACCAGGGCGCGCGAGGCATGGAATCGGCGAGCACTTTGAAGAACCGGACCTTGCGACCGAGCAGATGATCGATCAGGGCCAGATAGGTGCCGGGCTTGGTTATTACAGTGAGGATTGCGCTTATCACGACAAAATAAGCGATCAGTCTGAACAGCTGGCCAAGTATCGGGAACGGATTGGTTGGATCAACTACTTTGGGCATCCGATCCTGCATGAGGAACTGAAATATCCCCAGGGGGATGGCATAGATTGCGGCAAACACCCAGATCATCGGGAGCTTGGTAAAAGGGATGGCGAACGAGTCCCGGAGAATGGCGCCGAAATCTTCGCTCGAAAGCGGCTGTACCGGCATCTGGTATGCAGGAGGCGGGGGTGCGACCGGAGGAAGCTGCTGATGCAGGTAATCCAGCATATCCGGATCAACCGTCTGGGCCGAGTCAGGTACAATGCTGGTCACACCGCACTTCTGGCACATGACCTGATCGCCGATCCGTTGCGATCGGGCGATGATATCATTTTGACACGACGGACACTTAAACCGAAGGGCCATACGCATCCCCCTGTGAGGTTAGGATAGTGGGCGGTCTGCAGCGCATACGCGTCCGCTGACTATCTGCGATTATTCTTCCGAATCTTCGTCTTCGTCGCTGTTCATCTCGGAGAGAATCTCGAGCGCCTCTTCGACATCATCGGGACGGACCTTGATCCGAATCGGTCCTGCGACCATTGATATCCCGAGTTGGGCACCGCCGTGGACAGCACCGGTAACGGTGAAATCGACTCCAGCACCTTCGAGAAGCGACTGAGCGACGAGCAAGTCCGGGTTGCTGGTGGTGGTGAAGACGGTGGTCAGTTCCTGGAACTCAGGTTCATCGAGATCCGGCAGGGTCTCGACCAGGGCGACATTGCAGTCCGGGCATTTTTTCTTGTCGGCGGCATATTCAAAGCGACATTCGGGGCAAAACATAGCTGCACTCCTTTTGTCGCAGTATACAAAGCGGAGGTTTAGGAAACAAGGTGTGTGTGAGGGGATGGATCGTAGACTAAGTTCGGCCATTATATGCCACCAAAAGCTTGATCAAACCGTGGGGAAAACATATCATTACGAGCAGTCCGCGGTCATCTGATCATGGACACAACGTGGCGGCCGGGCGGCGCCGAATCAACACACAGGGTAAGACCGCTGTTCTGTCAGTGGGGAAAGTAGTGAGCAATGAAGAAAGGTATTCTGGTCACGGTCATTCTGGTAATCGCGCTCGGTTCGCAGCTCTATGCTTTTGACGGCAAACGAAAAGGGTTCGTCATCGGGGGAGGACTCGGGTTTGCACCGGTAGGGCGGTGGTCTTTGGTCGACGCTCCGAGCAACTCCGGAGTCAAGACGAGCGAGTCCCGTCCTGGGATCAGCGCCAATTTCCAGGTCGGGTATGCATTTGACGAGTTCAACATGCTAGTGTTTGACGCCGATGCCACCGGCTATAATTCAAAGGTGAATGACAAGTCGAGTTCGCAGGGTGTAGAGGCATTCTCCTGGTATCATTACTATGGGCCGACTGGCAAAGCGCTGTACACCAAAGCCGGTCTGGGGATCTACTCGTTCTGGGTGGATGGAGCCGGTGACTTCAGCAGCGGGCTTGGCTTTTTGGTCGGTGGCGGATATGAATTCGCACCCCACTGGCAGGTGGGAGCCAATGTCGGTTTTGGCCGGACGAGCAAGTCGAATGTCGACTTCAATCATGTCCATATCGATGTAGGCATTTCGACCATGGCATTCTAGGAAATCGTGCAAAGAGCTGTCACACAGTCAGTTGGTCGGGATCGAGGAGACTCGTCCCGGCTGATACACAGTTGCCATTTACAATCTTGTAATTCCCACATTCCGGAGCTATACTCTCCAGGCTTCGGCCGCACCGATTGTGCATATAAGTATGAGATAACTTGGAGGATAGATTGAGGTATATCATGTATTTTACCGCTGTAGTGATGGCACTCACCATGTGGGCCTGTCAGGGAACGAAGCAGTCGGCTGATTCCACCAAATCGGGGGATTTCAAGTCCAGCGCCAACGTGAAGCTGGACGGCAAGCCGATTGAAGTTTCCGGTGTGACCTTTACGCCGCCGTCGACCTGGAAAGATCTGGGTCCGTCGGGAATGAGAAACGCCAATTACACGTACGGTCCGTTTGAAGGGGAGAAAGACTCCGCCACGATGGCGATTTTCTATTTCGGCCAGAATCAGGGTGGCGATCCCAAGTCGAATATCGAGAGGTGGATTGGACAGATGCAGATGCCCGATGGTTCCGACCCGCACAAACATGCCACGACTCAGGAGGCCAAAGCGGGCGATTTCCTGATTCACTGGGTTCAGGTTGAAGGAACCTACATGTCCGGCGGCATGATGGGTGGCGCTACGGTTCCGAAGGAACACTACCTCATGGCCGGTGCTGTCGTTGAGGCTCCGCAGGGATCGATCTTCTGTAAACTGACCGGTCCGGAAAAGACTGCGACCAAGATGATTGAAGAGTTCAAGGCTGCCTTGATGGGTATCAAAAAGGCCGGCTGATTTCCGTGTTCAATTTGAGTGACCCGAATGTGATTTCATTCGGGTCACTCTTCATGTTTATTCATTCCGACAATCGTTCGTTTTGCACAGAATTACGTTTCCGATATCAACACATGTACTTGGAGGTACTATGAAGAAATTACTGTTGTGTACTGCTATGCTGGCGATGGTGTTGTGCTTTGCCGCGCTGATCATTGCCGCCGACGAGAAAGCCGCCCCTGCCGGTCAGCCGCCGGCCGGAATGCCGCCGATGGGCCCGCCCTCGGAGATGAAGGAACTTGCCCCGCTCGTTGGCAACTGGACCTGCACCATGAAGATGAAGATGGATCCATCGACCGAGCAGTGGATGGAGACCAAAATGACCAGCAAGTGCGCGTACATGCTTGACGGCGCCGCCCTCACCATGGAGCATGAGAGCGTTGATCTCATGATGGGAATGAAGTTCAAGGGATTCGGAATCGAAACCTACGATCGTGAAAAAAAGCAGTGGCAGATGACCTGGACGGACAACATGAGTGGCCGTACCTCAATGTACATTGGGGAGCGGACCGCCGCCGGAATGACTATGACTGGTGAAGATATGATGGGGGGGATGACATCCCTTACCCGCATTACCACCTCGAACATGACCCCGACCAGTTACGACTGGAAAATGGAAATGTCCCTGGATCAGGGGAAGACCTGGATGGCGGTCGGTACTGCTACGTACACGAAAGCGAAGTAAGTTTGTCGTGTGAGATTTGACGTTTCGTCAGAAAGGACCGGCTTGCCCGGTCCTTTTTTATTTGCGGCGTATCAGGACAACCGGACGGGTGATCTCGGAGGCTTCGTCGATCGGCTTACGAAGGTCCCAGTCATGCCACCATCCGACAAATTCAAAGTCGGCTCGGCTCTGTAGGAAGAGCAGGAATTCCTGCGGGAAGACGGCGCGGTTTCGTTCCACCATCTGGAACTGTCGGTGACGGCCGTGATCGTCGACTTCCACTGTCCAGACCTCTTCATAGAGCTGTTTGGCCGGATCCACCAGCCGCGTGTCGAATCGGGAGTCGACAGTCACGCCATCGATCTCGGCCTCAAAGGAACTTCTGATTCTCGGAACCATTGGATCGTTGAACTGAATGCACCAGTCGAGGAAGTAGAGTCCGCCGGGACGAAGGACTCGGGCGATGGAATCGAAATGACGGGTCATGTCGGACAGGCTGTTCAAGTAGAGCGAGCCGAGCATGACGAAGGCGAAATCGACCTGGGATTCCAGCTGGAACGACACCATATCGGCTTCGACCAGTTCGATCGGTCTCCGGGTGTCTTGCCATTTGGAGGCAGCGTATTTGAGCATGGCCGGATTGATGTCGAGCCCAATATAGGTGAACCCGCGTTCAACCAGGTCCCCGGCATGGGGCGCCGGCCCGCAGGCGATCTCCAATACCCGTTTGACGTCAATCTGGGAATAGCGCTGAATACAGGTATTGAGGAATGCGGCTTCCGCTTCGATGTGCCGGAACGAGAACGCGATCTCGTAGTACTGGGGGTAGTCGTAAAGTAGTTCTTGCTGCACGATGGCGCTCCTGTTTCAGATTTACGGCAGATATTGGACGCGAAGCAGCCGCCGGGGCCGATTTAGTTGTTCCGGCAATTCAAATTGTTTAAGTTTTGACTAGCAGGGGAGAGGGGTCAACCAGGCAAAGAGCGACCGATTTTTCAGCGCGTCGGAGGACAATATGACGGCAAAAGCCAAGCCCTATGATTGGACACAATTTACCGTGAAAATTGAAATCGCAGCTCCCCCGTCACGAGTGTTTCACGCCTGGACCGATGAAACAGTGATCGTGAAGTGGTTTGTGGAGAAGGCCAAAATCGAACCGCGCAAAGGGGGAAGATTCTACCTGGAATGGCTGGGGGGAGTGCATGGGGATGAGCGAATTCTTGACATACGAGACCAACGGTACCTTCGATTCCCCTTCGGCGGCAAGCAGGTGCAGGTCGAAGTCAAAATCAAGAAGGACAAGAAGGGATCGATCTGCGAGGTGAGGCAGTTTCAGATGGAGACAACCCCGAAGGCGAAGGTCGAGTGGCACATGGGATGCAAGAACGGCTGGGTGTTCTTTCTGGCCAATCTCAAAGCCTATCTGGAGCATGGTGTGGACCTTCGGACCCACAATCCCAGGCGATCGTATAAGCAGGATTTTGTCAACAGCTAGCCGATTCGGCTGAGGCCGGCGACCCCAAAAAGGACCTTTCCTAAGACACTGGTGCAGATTATCTTATGGGCCACTGTCCGGGACCGGTTTTCGGCTATTCGCGGCGAACAGAAGGAACAGCGTGCACGACGATGACAATATTGTAATTGCTGAAGCGTTAGGTGGTAGTCAGCGGGCCTATGCCACGCTCATGGACCGTCATCGCCAGGCAATTTTCCATATTATTAACAAGATTGTCCGGGACGACGAGATCGCCAATGATCTCGTGCAAGAGACATTCATGAAAGCGTTTACGGCGCTGGCTTCCTATCGCTCGGAATTCCGTTTCTCCACCTGGCTCTATAAAATTGCCGCCAATGCCTCGATTGACTTTCTCCGGAAGAAACGTATCCAGGCGCTGTCGCTGGATCGCCCCATGGAGACCAAGGATGGGACGATCGAATTTGAGGTTCCGGACTACTCGTACCACCCCGAAAGGGAGCTGGAACGGAAGGAACAGAGCTTTAGTATCGAAGAGGCAATTGATTCCCTGCCAAAGAATTACCGCGACGTGATCATCTATCGTCATAAGGAAGATAAATCGTACGAAGAAATCGCCGACTTACTAGGTATACCGGTGGGAACAGTCAAGGCCAGGATATTCCGGGCCCGGGAGCTGTTGAAAAAGAAGCTCAAGCACCTGTAAGAAAGGGCTGCACGTACGACCGTATGAAACTCAGCATACTGACAGTAATCACCATCTTGGGTTTCGCGGGCGGACTGCACGCCGAGAAGTACTTCTTCCAGTACGAACGGGAACTCCAGACTGTCGGACCGGTGACTCTATCCGTCACCAACCAGATAGGTCAGGTGACTATCGAATCGCACGAATCATCGCAAGTCCTGGTCAAGGCCACCAAGAGAATCCGTGCGGGCAAGGAAGCAGAAGCGGCCGACATCGTGAAGAATATTGATATCAGCGTTACCCAGACCGGCGACAAGATCACCGTGGCGACAAATATCGGCGAACCAAACGACGACAAGAAATCGTTCTGGCGAAAACTGCTGGGCGGTTCGGTTGAAAATCCGGTACTCGCCGTGGATTATGAAATCACCGTTCCGGTTCACACAACCGTCACGGTTGACAATCAGTCCGGAGCAATCAAAGTGACCGGTATTAACGGGAATCTCGATCTTTCCATGTCTTCCGGCAGCATGTCAGCCGCGGAGATTATCGGCAATGTCACCATGTCCGGAGCGGGAAAGATTGCGATGGATCATCTGACCGGCGCGCTGACGATCAAGAGCAGCGGAGCGGCGGTGACGATGACATCGGTCGAAGGTCCCATTGAAATCGGCAACAGTTCCGGATCGTCCGAGGGGCATTTGCTGTTCGGTCCGGTGACGGTCAAGCAGGAGTCGGGAAAGATTAACCTGCAGTTTGTCGAAGGGGACATTCGGATCAAGTCGAGTTCGGCGAATATTATCGTCCAGCAGGAAAAGGGTTCGCTGGACATAGCCACGTATACAGGAAGTATTGAAGTGCAAACCGCCCTGGCCAGCGAGAACGATTATTTCGTGGAGTCGGCCAGCGGAGATATAAACCTGCGGATACCGCAGCAGTCGTCCGGCCATCTGCAGATAACATCGCAGGCCGGGGACATCAAGTCCGAGATTCCGGTGGTGGTGGACGCCATGTCGAAACGGGAACTTGTTGGGACTTTCGGGTCGGGCGGGGTCAGGATTTCCCTGTCATCGACCACGGGTAATGTAACGGTTGCCCAGTTTTAGCCGTATTGATCATACATGGGATGTAAATACAAGTCGGCGCACCTGCTCTGGTGGGTGCCAATCATCGCCGCAACCCTCATAGCGGGCTGGGCGCCATCCATCTGTGCCGCACCGGCTTCGACCGCATCGTCGACGTCGGCCGGTTCCGCTCGCACCGATACCCTATTCAACGACATCAAGCTCACCAATGAAGGGGTGAACGCCTACGACACCGGCGGACAACCCTGGATGTACGATTTTGAGACCAATTCTTTTGTCCGCGACCCCGATGCCCCGGAATTGACCGGGAGAAATCGCGAGGGGCGATCTGCTCCTGAGGTGACGATTGAAGCGGTCACGACTCGATGTGTTAACGAGAAGATCGTCAAGCCCTGGCAAAAGACCATCGTCGTGGGTGACGACGAGTTCGTCACCGGAGATGTGCTGGCCTATCAGCGAATCATTGTCAAAGGATGGGTCAAAGGGGATGTTCAGTCCATCAATGGCCGTGTGATCATATCAGAGTCGGGACAAGTTGATGGCGATGTCAAAGCGCCGGACATTGTCGTCAAGAAAGGGGGCGTGGTCGGGGGGCGACGCATCACGACCAACCCGTTTGATCTCCCTACCGAAGGGTTTTCGGCCAGTGGAATAATAGTCGTGCTGGGTTTCCTCGGCTTTCTTCTGGTCGCGGCGTTCCTGATTGTCTCATTGTTTCCGCGACAACTCCGCAACCTCGGGCAGGCACTCAATGACCGCAAGGCGCAGAGTATCGGCCTCGGCATACTCATGGTCCTGCTGTTGCCGGTGATTTCACTCCTCATTGCCATTACTATCGTTGGTATTATCGTTCTTCCTCTGGTGCCGCTTACCTATATCGTGGCGATCACCATGGGTGCGACTGTGGTTGGCGATCGTCTGGGGCGTCGCGTATTGTCCTGGGTGCACTTCAAGACCGAGATAGCACTTCTGAACGCTCTGGTTGGAATTATCGCGTTCATGGCTCCGTGGTTTCTGGTCGCCATATTGCTGGGTTCCGATGATGGCACGGCCCAGGGATTCGGGATCTTTCTCTTAGTTGTATCGATCATATTCACCTTGTTTCCGATTCTTGCCGGCATTGGAGCCGGTCTCATGACTCGCCTTGGTTATCGCGAATACCAGGGACGTATTTTCCGTCGTCCGGCGAAGGAAGCAGAAGCACCCACTCCGGCCCCGCCGCCAATTCCGAGAGTGGAGACGATTATTCCACCGCCAACCAGTTCCCCATCGATTCCTCTGGTATCCCCCGGCGAAATCCCGCCGCCGCGGCCGCCATTGCCGACTAATCCGGACATCAAGCCTCCGCTTCCCTCTGGCGGTGCGTAAGTCGGAAACTTTCAGTTCCCCTCGCCGTATTCAAAGCATATACCATTTCAATCTCCTGTGGAGGACCGATGAAAACCGCCCGTATGATCTATTATCTCATCGCCATTCTCATAGCCGCTGGAATTCCGCAATTAGTCCATGCGCGCGGCGATGTGACCCACAGATCCGAATCAGTTGACGCCAAGGGAGCCAAGCGAATCGAAGCTGAGATCAAGTATGGCGCCGGTAAACTGAGTGTTGAACCATCGGCGATGTCTGAAGCTGCCAAGATGGATATCATGTATTCCGTGCCGAGTCGGGACTACGATCTCGACTACGAATTATCCGGTGATGTGGGGATGCTCACGTTTGAGACCAACACGAGGCACATCAGAGGAGACATTGACACCGACAACAACAGGCTCGACGTGACGCTATCCGATAAGTATCCGACCGACTTGACGCTTGAAGTCGGCGCGTGCGATGCCCAGATCGATCTGGGTGGATTGAGGCTGACACAATTGAAAATCGAAGTCGGTGCCTCAGCCGGCGACATCTCCTTCAGTCGGCCAAATCCGGAACGAATGAGGGAATTCGGAATTGAAGCCGGTGCAGCTTCGGTGAATTTCTCATCCCTCGGCAATGCGAATTTTGAGCATATGAAGTTCGAAGGAGGAGTCGGGAAGTTCCGGATCGACTTGCGCGGAGAATACCACGGCGAGTCAGAGATCGATATGGAGATTGGCCTTGGCGCCGCCACTATTGTACTTCCAGACGATGTCCCAGTGCGGATTCTGGCCGACAAGGACAACTGGCTGTCCTCGGTGGATTTTCACTCTCACCAGTTGGAAGAAGTCGAAGAGGGCGTCTATGAATCGCCGGGTTTTGACCAGGCCAAGACGAGGATAATCCTGAAACTGGAAGTCGGGCTCGGTTCAGCCGACATCCGGTGGAGGTAATTCTCCCAAAACGCTGAAAAGGCCGTTCGCAAGAGCGGCCTTTTCTTTTGCTTGCCGGCTGACTGATAATGTTGTTGATGCCGACAGTAAGACATGCGTATACTCACACCGCTTTTGCTTCTCGAAAGGGTTCTGAACCAACAGACCACTGGTGTGTTATAAGCGAGAAGATGAGAATAGAGGTATTGATGAAGAAATGCATTCTGGCCGTCGCAATGGTCGTCACGGCCGGAGTAACGGCCTTCCCACAGACTCTTCCGCAGCAGGAAGCAGTCTTTCGCGCCCGAGATCGGGTCATGCCGGCGCTGGTTCATATCCAGCCGGTTGTCAAAGACTATAACACCGGAGAACTGAAGAAACAGGCGGTGGTTGGCTCTGGAGTCATCTTCCAGGCCGATGGCTACGTTGTCACTAACTACCATGTGGCCGGCAAGGCAGAACGGATTATCTGCACCCTTTCGGATAAGGAACAGGTCTCCGCGAAATACATCGGGGGAGACCCGCCCAGTGATATCGCGGTGATCAAGCTGGATCTGACCGATTATAAGGGGAAGATTCATTTCGCCGAACTGGGGAACTCAGATTCCGTCCAGACCGGCCAGTACGTGCTCGCCATGGGCTCGCCGCTGTCATTGTCCCGGACAATCTCAGCCGGCGTGATCTCCACCCGGGACAGGTACTTCTCCGATGACGTCCGGCTCCCCACCGGCGAACAGACCGGTAACTACAATCTCTGGATACAAACCGATGCCGCCATCAATCCGGGCAACTCCGGCGGACCGCTGGTGAATCTCAACGGCCAGGTGATCGGCATCAACTCGCGGGCGACCCTGTTTGCCAACAACATTGGCTTTGCCATCCCGATCAACATCGTCAAGGAAGTAATTCACGCCATTCTCACCGATGGGAAAGTAACGCGCAGCTATGTAGGTATTCACGCTCAGGCGTTGCAGGAACTCGAAGATTATTTCGGCGTCGATGGCAAGACATCGGGTGTGCTCGTTGCTTCGATCGACGGCGGATCTCCTGCCGATTCCGCCGGTATCAAGGCGGGAGACCTGATTCAGAGTTTTAACGGTGCCCCGGTGTCGGCGCGGTTTCTGGAAGAACTGCCGCCGTTTTATAAAAGAATCGCCAGCCTGACGCCCGGTACCAAGATCGACCTGGCGGTCAAGCGCGGGGATTCGAGTATGGTGCTTCATGTGGTCACCAGGCCGCTTGGGGACCTCATGGGCGAGGACTTTGAAAGCACCCAGTGGGGTTTCACGGTCAAGGCAATCACCCACTCCATGCAGGTGGAGAACCAGCTCAAAGATACGCTGGGCGTCTATGTTGAAGGAGTCAAGCGGGTCGGTGCCGCCGATGAAGGAGGACTTCGCCCGGGCGATGTCGTTCAGTCCGTCAACAAACAGGATGTCAATGTTCTGGCCGATTTTGTCAGGCTCTACAACGAGCTGACCGAGGCCAAAGCCGATAAGGTCTTGCTGACCGTCAAACGAGGCGGCTCCAGTCGCCTTGTTGTCATCAAATCCACCAAACCGGTGGAAGAAGGGGACCATGAATAGAAGTTCGATAGTTCGAGCCGGAACGGCAGCCATGTTCCTGTGGCTGGTCGGGTCAATGGTTTTGTACCCGGCCCAGATTACGGCTCAGTCGTTTGACTTTGAACGCTTGAGCCAGGCAATCAAGCCATATACCGTCATCATGAAAATCAAAGTCGAGATGTCGTTCGGTATGCAAACCAACGAGCAGGAACAGCGGCTGCTCGGCACCATGGTTTCCGACGATGGTGTAGTGTTGTTTGACGGTACCCTGCTGGCGACCGAACACCAGTTTTCGTCGATGGCGGGGATTTCCATCAAAACTACGCCGACCAGTCTCGAAGTCACCACGATGGATGGCAAGAAATACAAGGCGGAGTATATCGGCGTGGACCGCTTTACCAAGCTGGGGTTTGCCCGCATTACCGATGCCGGTACGACGAAATTCACGTCGGTGAAATTTGTGCCGGGGCAGACCTTTCGCGTAGGGAGCTGGGTCTCGGTCTTCATGCTGCTGCCGGAATTCGTGAGCCCGCCGGTGGCGTCGGATATCGGTATGATCTCAGGGATTTTGGATTCTCCGGAGAAATTTCCGCTTACCGTAGGCTTCTCCAATCTACAGCTCGGTGCGGTCGTATTCGATGAGAAGCTGGCTCCGGTTGGCGTCCTCGGACAGTTGCTGGATCCGACCTCGGCCAATACCGATGCCAATGGCATGATTGAATCGCTCAACCAGTTTGAAGTTCCGCTTCTGGGAATTGTCACGGCGGAACGTCTGCAGAAGATGATCTCGAGCCCGCCCAAAAAGGGAGAGCCGGATCGCGCCTGGCTGGGAATTACCCTACAGGCCTTGACCAAGGACATCAGTGGATTCCTGAATATCGGCAACAGCGGCGGGATTATCGTCAACGATGTGGCCAAGAACTCTCCCGCCGACAAAGCCGGGATGAAGATCGGCGATGTCATTTACCAGATGAACGGCCAGCCGATCGAAGTTGATATGGATGAGAAGGTACCCATGTTTCAGCGTCGGATCGCCGAGATGCCGGCCGGAACATCGGTGGAGTTCGGCGTGCTTCGCCCGCACGACAAGTCTGTCGATACGCTCAAGATTCTGGCGAAGCTCGAAGCTGCTCCGCTGACTGCGCTCAATGCCCCGTCGTTTGAATGCAAGGAGCTCGAGTTCAAGGTACGGAATATGGTATTCGGGGATTTTGCCGCGAATAACATAGATGTCGGTTCCTTGAGCGGTGTTGTCGTCTCAGAACTCAAGCAGGGTGGGCTCTCCGATGTCGGCGGCCTTGAAATCGGTGACATTATCCAAAGGATCGGGAGCACGACCGTTGCCGGTGTAGATGATGTCAAGGCAGCAGTGGGTCAGATTCTCACCGCCAAGCCCCGTGAAGTGATCTTCTTTCTGTGGCGTGACAACAAGACCATGTTTGTCAATGTGAAGACTGACTGGCGCAAGTAGTATCCTCCATCCGAATATCATTATCAAGCGGTCGGCGTAAGCCGGCCGCTTGCTTTTTGGTGCAATCCCATCC
>JBATNE010000259.1:0-8773 GCA_049290195.1 Candidatus Zixiibacteriota bacterium | reverse complement strand
TTCCTGTGTACCGGTTATAACGCAAAACCGGCCCCAGGGTTCAACAAAAACTTCAAGGTGGGCCAAAAAAAAGAGCGTGGAAGGGGATTTTCGCCGGGCCCGGAAACCCATGCGGCCGTGAAATCGGCCGTTTTCGGCGCCCGAGGGGAAGGCTCCCCATTCGCAAATCGGACTGGCATCGTGGTCATGTTTGTATATCTTTAATCGCGCTATAATGTAGAACGACAGTGGAGGGTGTATGAAACGGACTTGGGTACGCTATGCGCTCATTTTTCTCATAGTCGCCGCGGCAGGCTCCTGCGGAACTTCCCGTAAACCGGCGGTGCTTTTGGATACAGGCGCTGTCGTTCAGTTGCTCGATGTTCTGGACACTATCGCGGCCCATACCCCGGCGGTGGAACAGACCACCGAACGTCTGGGCATGCTGGATCCGGCGGGGCGGAGGAGATTGCTGGATTCTCTGGCTGACCAGAATGGCCATGACCCGGCGATCGGCAAGGCAATTGACGCGCTGGTTGGCAGTCCCGGATATCAGTTCTATTACTCCCACTTCAAAAATGTGACGCCGGCGATCCATCGGGATGTTCTGTGCCATCTTCCCTTTGAGGCGGCTGATGCCCCGGGCAACATTGGGGGCGTACTACATGAGCTGTATTCTCACCGGAAAGAGGTGCGGCAGTGGATGACTACGGTCGCAGCGGGGATCGATCCGGAGAGAGCACGGCGGATCGCGTCGGATTGGTTGCCGCCGGGGGAATACACTCTTCCGGGAACGGTCTTCTTCTACGATGGCAATGGAGATGCGTTTGCCGCCAGGAATGGGGTCGGATTTGATCTGTTCGGGGTTATGCTTGGGCAGTTGCCGGAAAGCCAGCGCTTCTCCGAGTTGGCTTCGATGGGATCCGACTGGATCGAGAAGACGCTGGCGCATGAGTATCATCACATATTTTCCGGCGACCAGATCTATTCGGCTCCCAGAGAGAATTCTCCCGCCAGTGCCGGAGTGGCGAGGATCACGCGTCACATTGTCAGCGAGGGGTTGGCGACGCAATGCGATCCGCGATCCAGTCTCGATCGGGAGATCATCACCGATACATCGGTGATCGGGTTCTGGATTGCCAATCTCAAGCAGCATGCTGCCCTGTTTGCTGCCGATCCTCAGGGGAGCGCCGTTGCATCGCGGTGGCTGGACAGCTGCTCGGGAATATTGGCGACCGAACAGAGAGATTTGTTTCTCAGGCGGAGATTCGGAGACGCAGGCGCTGACAGCGCGGCGGCAAGGGCAATTATCCGTCCGGACATGATTCACACACTGGGGCGATGGATGGTGCAGCATATCTCTCACGATGGTCAGGACAAGAGTATGGCTCTTGGGCTCTTGCATCATCCCGATTCGATCTATGTCTGGTACGATCGCTCAATGGCAGCTGCGCCGCAGGAGTTGAAATTCGGCTGGTAGCAGGAACCTGGGTCCAAGAGAGGCAGCAGACATGCGAATGCCGGCCCAGGCGAGCCGGCATTTTTTTGTAAACAGCGATGTCGAATCGACAAAAGACAAGGTCTATTTCAGCAGCAGCATCTTGCGCGTGGCGACATTCGTACCGGCGGTGAGTCGGTACAGATAGACGCCGGAGGCCGCCGCATGGCCGGAGGAGGTCTGGCCGTCCCAGACGAGAGCATGTTCACCAGCCGCCATCTCGATATTGCCCAATGTCCGCACGACTTGACCCGAAGCATTGAAAATCTCTATGCGTACTTCTGCTTTAGTTGGCAGAGTGAATGAGATCGTGGTGCTGGGGTTGAACGGATTGGGGTAGTTCTGCGTGGCAAAGCGGAGCGGCAGTGGAGGCGTGTCGCTCCCGGTCCCGGTATGCGAGTCGAAGTGAATTGGTAACGAGTCTCCCATACTGCCCGTCTGATTGCCAAACCGAGTAGTCACATAGAGTAAATGATCCCCCGGAGTGATGCCGGTGACAGTGTAGCGATGTTGCCGTCCCACCTGGGTCAAGAGCGTCAGAGGCGCGGCGCCCGGCCGGCGGGTTGGAGAGATACCGGCACTGTCCTGAATATAGATGTTGTAGCCATCGATGGTCGGGAAGCACCAGTCATCCCACTCAATAGTGACTGAGTCAGGAATATTGCGCACTACCCGGAGACCGTAGACCGGCGATACGGGATCAAGCAGGAATTGCGCGAGTGATTCGGCCACCGTGCCGCTTCGATAGATAGAGGCGAGATCGAGTCCGGCTTCATATTTGTCAGGGTCAATGGAATCGGGATTTAGGATGTACTCACCGTTCCCCTCGTTGGTATGAACCGAATCGGCACCGAAGAGGCTGAAGATGAAGCGGGCGGAGGAATCCGGAAGGAGTGTAAACGGTCCAAAGGAGAGCAGGAATTTAGTGTCAGTACCCTTGGCGGCGTATGGAGCCAAAGGCGGATTTACAGGACGCCAGGTGGTGTCGTTGATACCGGTGGTGATTGTCTTCACCTGATTGTAATCCCATTCACCTTTGCTCATGAGCCAGTACTTGTTGGCACCTCCTTCGGGCGTACCGGTGGCACCGGCTGTCAGGAAGTCACGATAGTTCGCGTTCTTCATTGGACCGAAGTCCAAATTGGAATTGGCGTTGCTCACCCACCAGTTGTAACTGGTGTGATTGCCGGCCCAGCTCTGGGCAAGGAGGCGGACGCCAAGTGCGCCAAGGCTCTTGTTGGCGTTCTGGAAATCTCCGTTGTTGTCAACGATGTACGCAATGCCGCTGTCCTGAAGAGAACCGGTAACGTCATCGTTTGGAGAATTGAGATCCTGGATCGACCCAACATCGCCGTCGATATAGAGCCCCGCGTATCCCTGCTCAATAGTCTGACTGCCAATGTTGGTGACGACGACATCATAAAGGAAGCATCGGTCGGCAGGCGGCGTCTCCCAGAGGTGAACGCGAGTGGCGATCTTTATCGGTAATGGGCGCGCAGGTTGGTGAGTAATGACGTCGTAGAAAATCGGCAGGAAGTCATGTATCGTATCGGTGCAGTCTGACCGATAAGCCGTATCGCCAATGGGAGCGACTTCACGAATGGACCCGAGGTCAGGGTTTACAGAGGAGAAGCCGTCGGGATTGAGTTCGTTAATGTTTTGCCATCCATCGGCCCCAACAGAGACGATGGTGTCGCTTCCAACTATTCCGCCGATCCAGTAGGCACCTCCAAAGAGATAGTTGACATAGCTTCCGGGCGGCATTTCGAATTGCTCAAGAATACCGCCGGCCGGAAGTAAGCCGGTGCCAAATTGTCCGAACGAATTGAATGATGATGTGACCTTGTTAGTCCGAAGCCTGCACATCAGGGCGGGAAGGGTGTCACCTTCCGGTTTGATCGGTTCGACCAGCGCGCCGATGTTTCGGGCCGGGTGAGGGCCACCCAATCCTTTTGCAAGTACCGTCTGCGTGTGCATTCCTTCGCACACAAGCACAAGTGCCAGGGCGATACTGCCCGGCACGATGAGCCATTTGACCGCAATCTTTAGCATGTGATACATACCTTCCTCCAATTCAGTTTGTGCCGAGTTGCTGCGGCACGATCCAGATCATGGACGCGCGAGATCACATTTGGTGAAGAGAAATCTATGCGATCTGTAGGTTCAATGGCTAATTGGGGATAGTGGGCAAGAACTCTCTGCAATGGCAGTCGGCCCAATGGTCATCTGGTTGCACAATTCGTATGATTGTACGAGTCGATTGTGTCAGGCTTGTCAGGGAGAGAGGTCGGCATGGCCGGATACAAATCATGGCGCCGACTCGGTGATCGGCGCCATGAGTCCGTCCAATTGCCATACAGCTATTTCAGCAGCAGCATCTTTCGGGTGGCGACGTTGGTGCCGGCGGTGAGGCGATAAAAATAGATACCGGACGACACTTCGCGACCGGATGATGTCGTTCCATCCCATGTGACAAGATGACTGCCGGCGGCCATGTCCTGGTCCACGAGTTTCCGGACGACCTGACCCAAGACGTTAAATATCTCGATCGAGACGTGTGCTCTGGCTGGAATGGTATAGGCAATCGTTGTACTGGGGTTGAAGGGATTCGGATAGTTCTGAGTCGTGAAGACGGACGGAGTTGGAGGGTCGTCGTTGACGGCGGTATGGCCACCACGGGTTTCTTCCATCATCCAGTCTATCAACACCTGAGCCGATACTGAGTCCAGTGACCAGATGTGGAAACCGTAGAGATAGGTAACCGATTTGGCGGTTTCGGTTCGCACGCCGACCGGGTGACCTTCGAGGAGCGAAGTCTCAGGATAGAGCGAGCGATAGGTGTAAATCTGTCTTCCTGCCGAAGTGAGGTGGAAGGTGGAGACACACAGCGCTGTGGGCCAATCCCACCTTAAGTATGCGAGCTTGGGGTTTGCCGCATCATAGAACACATCGTGCGGTGCGGGCGAGCTGGCCTGGCCCTTATAAAATCCGCGCAGACTGTCTTTGGCATAATCCCCGAACGGGAATGACCAGGAAGGAGGCCCCGTATAGTACGATGAGTCTATTCCAAAATTATTCCGAATGAAGGGAGAACTTTTGGGGTAGTAATCTCCTGCTCCGGCGTACTCAAATGCCGGTGTTCCGAAGTGCGAGAAGGCACCGCAATAGGCTATTCGGCCGCCCGAAGCCAGATAGGTCTCAAAACCATGGATATAGTTTTCGTACTTGTCCACCATGATTCCGTCATACAAGCCGTCATCTATAATGACCAGCCGGTATGGCATTAGAATGCCACCATCGAGGCACTTCAGCGATCCGGTGACGATGCTACATGAGGCTGCAGAGTCATACCAATTGAAGAGATCGTACGAGTATGGTGCGAGGAGTTTGTCGTAAAAGGATTTGAATAGATCCAGTCGAAGGTAGTTGAGTCCCGGGCCAGAATTGTACAACACCAGGATGTCCTTTTGTCGGGTCGATTCGCGCGTGGTGGAGACGCGGGAGAAGTCAGACATGAAGCCATGACGATCAACGGCGACTATCACGTAGCGGTCGCGATCGAATGCGAGAGTATCGAGGAAGGTCGAATCTGTCCCCGGGACGGAAGCGTATATGGGATGCTCGTAATAGTACCATGTTTGTCCATTGCGATCAAAGGTATGCGTTGGAGGATTGCTCAGCGCAATTGTGGTGTAGAATGGCGGGAAGAGTTCATTTCCCCAGGTACCACCCAACTTGTAAATATTGAAGTGATCGATTCCCGATCCGGTCGGTTGATGCCACCGCACAAGTGATCCGGATTCCTGATGGAAGAATGTCAGCGTATCCCGATTGACGGGGGACGGTATCTTGGCACCGAACCGGAATCCAAGACCACTCCCGAGCGTTCCTACTTGTGAACCGAAGCGGTGAGCGACATTTATGGCATACGGTTGTCCCGGAAGCAGCCCGGTAAGGGTGCAACGGTGTTGTCGTCCCACCTGCGCGATCAACTCGGGCGATGTCGATTTGTACCATGGCGGAACTACGCCCGGAACCGGGAAAGCGGAGTCAGGTATGGGGGAGAGGTAGATGTTGTATCCATCGATATTTGCAAATCCCCAATCATCCCATTCAATTGCGACCGAGTCATCGGTTTGCCGCACGATCTTCAGACCATAGACATTGATAGCTGGGTCGAGAAGAAACTGGGCGAGGGACTCGGCGACAGTGCCCATGCGGGAAATGTTCGCCAGGGTCAGGCCGGATTCATAGGCACTCGGATCATACGATGCGGAGTCGGCAATGAATCGCCCATTGAGCGAATCAGTATGGACCGGTTCCGCCCCACACAGGCCGAGGACGAATCGCACCGATGCGTCCGGCGGGAGGTTGAACGGTCCGAAAGAGAGCAGGAACTTGGTATCGGCGCCGGCAGAGAGCCTTCGGGCCAGCGGCAACGAAGCGGCTTGCCAGGTTGTGTCGCTGATTCCGACACTGGCCGTCTTGACCTGATCATAGTCCCATTCGTTATGACTCATCAGGAAATACTTGTTCGCACTTCCTTCGGGCGTGCCTGTTCCGGAGGTTTGGAAGTTGCGATAATTGGCGATTTTCATAGGACCGAAATCCATCGATGGAATCCCATTGCTCACCCACCAATCGTAGCTCGTCGTATTGAGAGCCCAGCTATGCGCCAGCAATCTGGCAGCAAGCGCGCCGGGGCAGGGAGTAAGCGAGCCGAAATCGCCGTTGTTGTCAATGATATAGGCGATACCGCTATCGGGTAAAGACCCGGTTACATCGTCTTCGTTTCTCGTGTAGTCGTCAAACGCGCCAACATCGCCATCGACAAAGAGCGCAGCATAGCCGCCGCTAATCGTCTGCGGTCCACTATTGGTGATCACTACGTCATAGAGGACAGTGTGGTCGGCGGGCGAACTTGTCCAGAGATGGGCGCGCGTTGCGATTTTGACCGGGAGGGGTTTGAAGGGGCGGCCGGTGATGACATCGGGAGGCGGAACAAGGCCGCTGTGAAGTGTGTCGCTACATTCAGATCGATAGGCTGAGTCGCCAATCGGTGGTATGGGAGTGATCGAGCCGACCGAGTTCAGCTGCGTGTAACCATCGGGAAACAGGTCAATTACATTCTGCCAGCCATCGGCACCCACTGACACGAGGGTGTCGGTGCCGACAATTCCGCCTACCCAGAGTGCGCCGCCAAACAGATACTCAACACCGCTTCCCGGCGGCATTTCGAACTGAACGGAGGAGCAGACGTCACTGCGACCAAACGATGTTCCGATTTGGCCAAAGGTGTTGAAGACGGTGTTGATTGCACCAGTCTGAAGCGAGGCCTGCAGAGTCGGGTAATAAGGTCCCGGTACAGCTGTCGGATCCTCCTGCAGTGCGGGTACTGGCGCTCTCGACTTTTTCTGGGAATCATAGCAGTCCGGCGCGGCTTTCACTGAGGTGATCGCCGAAAATTGCAGTACGGTCAGCATGAGAATGCCGACGCCCACGCACCACGTGTGTTTGCATAGAGAACTATTCATAGATTCCTCCCTGACGTTCGTCCCAAAAGCCACCTGGCTCTTGCCCAGTAAAGACGTGCACCGGCAACACGGGTGCAAAGAAAAATCGAATAGTTCCTACTTGAGCAGGAGCATCTTCTTGATCGAAACATTGGGGCCGGCGATCAGGCGGTAGAAATAGACACCTGAAGTAACCGGGTGACCGGACACTGAAGTTCCGTCCCACATTACCCTGTGAATACCCGGCTCCAGATCCTGATCGCATAGTGTTCTCACTATCTGGCCAAGCAAATTATAGATGGTGATAGTGACGTGCTCTCGCTCCATAAGGGTGAACCCGATGGTCGTGCTCGGATTGAACGGGTTCGGATAATTCTGCGAAGCAAACTCCAGCACCGGTGGTGGCGCGTCTCTTGCCGGCGATGGTGCCGGCGGAGCCTGACTGACCATCCAGTCGACCAGTGATTGTGCCGAAGTTGAGTCCATATACCAGAGATGGAATCCGTACAGATAGGTTGTCGTTGTGGGTCCCACCGTCAAGACGCCAGCCACCTGACCTTCGTTCATTGACTTGGTCGGAAATAGGGAGCGATAGGTATAGATCGGCTGTCCGGCAGATGTGAGGTGGAAGGTCGACACACTGGCCGGAGTAGTTGCCGGCCAATAGCTGCGGAACGATGCCTTCATCCGGTCGTGGGTAGCGTCATAGAAGACGTCGCCCGGCGCGGGTGAGATCGCTTCTCCCTTGTAGAACGCGAACAGGGAGTCCTGGTAGGGAGGTACGGAATGTCGCTGGTAATAGAGCGCACCGACATAGAAGACCGAATCGATCCCAAAGTACTGACTGATGAGAGAATGCGTTCTCTTGTATTCTCCGGGATTGGTGGTCAGGACCAGGTATGATCCGCCCATGCGTGAGAAAGAACCGAAATATGCGATCTGACCGCCGGATGCGAGGTAAGTGGAAAATCCACGCGTGGGGTCCTCGTACCAACTGGCAAGAATACCGTCGTACATGCCGTCATCGATAATGATGAGCCGATATTTCATGAAGTCATGCCAGTCCATACAGGCAGGTGTGGTACCTTCGCAATACGGCCAGGCGCTGGAATCGTACCAGCTATAGATATCGTGACTGTAGCCGGAGAGGAGCCGATTGTAATACGACCTGATGGAATCGCGGACCACGTAGTTGCCTGACGGGTCGGAATCGACTATAACCAGGACATCTTTCGAACGCGTGGAATTTCTCATCGTGACGACACCGGAGTAGGGGGACATGTATCCGTCGCTGTCGACCGCTATGACCGTGTAGCGGTCTCCGTCGTTGGCATGGATGTCGACATAGGTCGATTCTGTCCCGGCCACTGTTGTCCAGATCGGGAGAGCGTAGTAGTACCAGGTCTGTCCATTGCGGTAGAATATCCGGTTGTAGTCGAACGTCTGGCGGACGGTGGAATAAAAAGGAAGGAATTTATTCGCGGCCCAGGTGGAATCGAACTTATAGATGTTGTAGTGATGCACTGCCGGCCCGGCGGGCTGATGCCATCGCACCATGGCTCCGGTCGGTTGTTTGAAGAACGACAACGTGTCGAGCATGACCGGCGTAGCGGGGAGAATGTCGAATCGCAAGGGTAATGGAGTTCCCGGTGAGCCGACAGAGGAACCGAAGCGGTGGGCGACATTGACCACCCACGGTTTGGTGGTGTCGATGCCGGTGAGGGTGAAGCGGTGTTGTCGTCCAACCTGAGCGATTAACGTCTGCTCGCCTGGCGTATACCAT
>JBATNE010000258.1:0-37203 GCA_049290195.1 Candidatus Zixiibacteriota bacterium | reverse complement strand
GAATGACAGCGCGCCGAACAAGAGTACCAGGATTAGAAGAATCGACTCCAGCATTGGCATTACCCTTCGCTAAATGGAGATTTGATGTCACCGAGGCGGGAATCCGCTCCTCGTAACAGATCGGCCGATTCTTCAATCGGTCGATTGCGCAGGATACCGACCTCTGCTTCCAACGCCCGCACCCGTTTGCGAGCCGAATGTAAATCCATCGTCTGCTTTACATAAATGGCGATGAATATCATCAGCGAGAGGAAACAGCCTGCGGCAAAAGCACAAAACACCACCGTCAGCAGCGGGACATCGATATGATTGCCGGCGACCGGCTTCATATAGACATCGACCACCTGCTCCGGATTGTTGTTGTTATACGCGAAGGCAACAATCAGAAAAATGATCAGGATGATCAAGATCGCACGAACAATCCACATACCTTCTCCAGGCTGCCGTTATCCAAAACGATAAACGGCGCCTATTCCTTCCCTGTCAAAATGCGTGCGGCCACAACGTCAGTCGGCAGCTTTCACGAAGGCCAGTGAGTCGACCATTGACCGAACTTCCTTGAGAATCGTCTCGCCATAATCGCTTTCGCACATCAGCTGAAAGAGATACATCGTCCCGGAATGCTTCACCGCAATAATAAGCCCGTAGTACTTGCCCGAGACTCGCACACCGGAGTTGTCGGAAGACGACGAGGCAACATCCTTGACATACTTCGCTTCACCTTCCCATTCGGATGATGTCTCTTTGGCGAGCGTCCGCAGGCGACGACCCTTGGGCGTCAGATCCTTCTGACTAAGGATATCAAAATCAGCATCAATAGACTTCTTCTGCTTGGACTTCCAGGTATCGCTCACGAGTGAATCCAGGAAAACCTGAGGGCTCAAAGAACTTGTATCAACCCAGACAACAACCTTTGGAATATAGGTATAGTCGGCGGCGTCGGCGTAACGCTGGGGAACGGCAAACTTCTTCTGGACGAGAATGACTCGCGTAGAGGCACCTTCGGTCCCGACGTTGGCCTTCCAATTATCGTTGATCGGGATCTTCAATTCATAGGCATCATCCTGGTAGAATCCGTCTTTCACCGTACCAGCCATTTCCCGTTTGCGACGGGCGTCGGCGATCGAGACCGCCAGGATCAGAGCCAGGACTGTCAATATCAAGCGCTTCATAGTTTTAACTCCTTTACCTCTTTTCCGAACCGGCAACTCGTAAAGTTTACCTTTATACCCTTCGCGTCAAGCAATAAATTACGCGGCTTCTCTTTTGTCTGGTAATGATTTGGGCTCGGACATCGAGGCAATAAATGTTGGACTGGATTATCAGCTATGGGCAAAGCCAATCGGCTTGCGGATCTGCCGGGAGACGTAGTCGCTGATTGTCGTGAATTGATAGTCACTCAACAACTTATACAATTTGCGCCCCAAAATGTCCGTGGAACCGTACGTCCGGAATTTCTGGACCGACGTCAGCCCCTCGATTTTGGGTGGCTCCGGGTCAATTTCCCACGGGTGAATATACACCATCGCCGGCATCCCCTGCCGATTGAGCCGGTTAATCATGAAAGCGGAATACCAGTACGGCGAGTGCCGCAAATAGCCGCCTCCCGCCAGGGGAAGATTGTAGCCGAATATCCGGAACGTCGCACAGGGGAATTCCCAAAGCTGTTTGCCGTCATCGAAACTCATCCGGAATAACTGGCGGGGCGCGTCCGGCATCCCATAGATGTCATGCTTGATCGGGAAAATGGAACTGTCGTAGTCAAATCCTAATTCGGCCAGAATACGGAAAGCCCACGAGCACGATGGATTAATGGACCAGCTGGGCGCTCTGTAACCGCGGGGCTTTACACCACACGCTTTCACAATGGCATCAATGGCTCGCACAGTATCCTCGCGAAACGCTTCGGGCGTGAGCTTGTCGACACGGACGTGCTGGTAACTGTGGCAGGCAACCTCATGGCCGCGCTCGGCGATTTCGGCGATCAACTGGGGATGGCGTTCGGCACACCAACCGAGGATGAAAAAAGTGGCACGGACATCTTTGTGTTCGAATAAATCCAGCAGAACCCGGGTGTTGCGCACCACCGTGCTCTCCAGCCCCTGCCATTGGTCCGAGCCAAAGCGGGCGGTAAGCGCCTCGACGACATACCATTCTTCAAGGTCGACGGTTAAGAGATTGAGCTGGCCGGACATAGAGAATTGCTTCCTGATCAGCGAGGCAGTGAATTCTTGTGTGCTGATTCGTTCTTGCCGGAGGTTGGGGTCTGTCCCTTCCCCTTGTCGCGCGGCTTGTCAGATTCCGACTTCCCGCCGGCATCCTTGGCCTGATTCGAGTAGTCGTAGCCGTAATAATCCTGACTGAAATAATGGGGCAGACTCGCATCGGTATTATTCAGAACGACTCCGAGTACCTTGTTGGTACCGGTGGCCAGAATTTCCGAAGCCCTCCGAACGACATCGCGCTGAGTCACACCCGCCCGAACCACAAACAGAACACCATCGACTTCATGCGCCAGAAGCATGGGATCAGAGACCGGAATAACCGGCGCACAGTCGACAATCACCAGGTCGTAATAGAATTTCATTTCTCCAAGCAACCGGCCGATGGAACCGGCATCGAAAATTTCCGACGGTATGGGGTTGGCCTTGCCGGAAGTGATGATATCGAGCTTTTCAAGCTGCGTCTTTTTGATAACTGCCTTGGCCGCAATTCCCTCGGACAGAAACTCAGAGAGACCCGAGTCGCGATTCAGGCAAAACAGCTTGTGAATACTGGGGCGGCGGAGATCGGCGTCCACCAGAAGCGTTTTCATTCCCTTGCGGGCAGCCGTCAACGCCAGAAATGAACTGACCGTCGACTTCCCTTCGCTGAGCGTGGACGAAGTAACCATAACGGTCTTGAGCTCACGGGACTTGGCGATGTTTTGCAGATTATGCAGCACGCGACGGAATTCGGTCGCGAGTCCGCTTTCGAGCGTGTAACAATCAATGAGCGAGAGTGGACCTTGAGCCATGAAGTGGTCTCAACCTTTCTCAGCAATGAGGTTTGCGGCCGCACACAACGTGACGTAGGCCTTTTCGGATTCTTCGAGCGCACTCTGCAGTTTGGGCAGTGTCGGGCTCAACTCAGCGGTCTTGCGGAAGTGTTCAATTCCCTTTTGCCACGCCTGTCGGGACAGCTCGATGTAGCACTGGGCCAATTCCGTCTGCAAATCGACATAGGTGGGGTTCTTGGCAATTTCTGCTTCGAGAAATGCAATGCGGTCATGGATGGCCCGTTCCGAAGCCCACTCCGGGAACAAAATGAACTTCATATAGAAACCGGCAAATTCCTGTCGGTGACTCTCGCGCTTGGCTTCTCGGATGCTCTTGATCGCATAGAGCGCCTTGTCGATCGCCCCAGCCTTCAGTGCCGCCAGCCCGGCCTCGAGCGTCTCCCCTTTGTATCCGGGGAAAATGAGCGATGCTTTGTTGAGACAGTCGGCGACTTTGTTCGTGACCGTTGCCAGCATGGATCGGTCTCGATTGGACGCCAGATGAAGCAGGTGGGCAAGTCCCAAATTGAAATATGCGTCGGCGTAGTACAGATTGATATTGATCGCTTCTTCGAACTCTCCAATAGCCCTTCGACTGTCCCCATCGGCCAGATACGCTTCACCGAGGTTGTTGCGGTAGTCCGCAAAACGGGGACGCACCGATACCGCCTGGGTAGCCGCAGCGATCGCGGCTGGAATATTGCCCAACTGAAGTTCCGTGAGAGCGAGTTGATTCATCGAAGGATGGTGCTGCGGGCTGAGCGAGAGAGCGCTTCTGAACAAATCTCGTGACTCACTGTACAGCCCTTTGAAATACAGGGCCGTTCCCAATTGAGACATCGTCTCCGCGTCGCCGCTGTCCAGAACGCGCCGATATGTCTGCAACAGGGCGTCGACTTCCTTCTTCTTTTCGGCGTGGGTCACTTTGACGAACGAGAGAATATCCTGGGGTTTGATGTCAGCCGGATGAGGGCAATTCACCGTCTCAGCGAGGACGCCATCAACATAGATCATGGTAGACACCAGACCTCGTTCGGCGTCGTTGGCAGTCTGAATCAGATACTCTTTGTCCTTCTCACGAAGCTTGCTGCTCAACCGATAGGTTTCCATTTCGATTTCCTCTTACGTGACTCCCGTCGCTACCATGGCAGCGGGTGTCCACCCCTGAATCCTTCGCTCACTTAACTTGGTTAATCACCAGGATCATAGATGTTATGACGCCGACAGTCGCCGTGATGGTGGTGAATGCACCACTGCCAAGAAACCCTGAACCCTTGTCAGGTACCACCAGGGCATCTTCCTTGCGCAGGATATATCGCGCCGGTCTGCCCGTCTTGGAGTACTTATCGAGATTGAACTGGAGGGTCTGGGCGTAATTACCATCGCGACTTACCACGCGGAGCTTCTTCAGGTCTGCGGTAGCCTGCGGCCCGCCGGCCAAAGCCAGCAATTCTATGATGTCGGTATTTTCTTCGAATTTTACCGGCCCGGGCGTACCGACTGCTCCGAGTACGTAAACGATATTCTTACGTTCAGTCAATTCACCGATATCCTGTCCCTTGACGCCGCCGACAGCGGACGGGACATTGACCGCGTCTCCTCGCTGCAATTGCGGCAGACTGGCAACTGACCCGGAGGCCACCGCAGCGGCGACATTGACGCGCTCCACGCTACCCGATGGACTGCTACCGCGAATGATAGTGACTTGGGAAAGATCGCCGGTCTCGGTCACGCCACCTGCCTCGTTGATCACTGTCCACAAGTCAGGGATCTGCTCAAAGGCCCGCTTCCCCGGCTGCTTGACCTGTCCGTTGACGAAAACATAGTTGTAGTTATACACAGTGACGCGGACGACGCACTGCGAAATGTTCTTGTTGATTCGGGACATTTGGCGGACGATTTCGTCCTGCAATTCTTCGATGGTCTTGCCCGCAGCATCAACCTGCCCGACAATGTCCAAAGAAATCTTGCCGTCCTGCCCGACGCGGACGCTTGCGCTCAGGTGCTCATCCTGCCAGAACCGGATGTCGAGGACATCTTCCGGCCCAATGCGGTATTCCTTTGCGGATACTGCGGTGGTGAGTCCGATCATGAGTACCAGGACCACCAGTCCGAGCCACCCGTTCTTCCTTGACAAAAATCTTCCTGATCTCATCCGTAAGTGCATCCCTAACAAAAGCTTTTATTAGAATCGGCATTCTCGAGAAATTGCTTAGAGAAATCAATATAGACCCGACCAATTGGGCTGTAAAGACTAAAAACCGGTGGTTCCGGGGAGAGTTCCACCGGGAGCGGTGATAGCAGGCGAAAAGAGCAGAAATCGGTTCCGTCCGCTGGATTTAGCCTGCAATAAGGCCATATCGGCGGCAAAAATGAGCTCATCGTCAGTGGCAGCTTGCGTGGGGAAAATTGCCCCGCCCAGAGAGATCGTGCAGCTGATCTCCGTGCTTATCCCGGGAAGCTGGAATCGATACCCCGACAGGCGCAAGTTGAGGCGCTCCATAAAGCGAACACAAATGGCATCGTCCGCTTCAGGCATGATAACGCAGAATTCGTCACCGCCATATCGGGCGACGATGTCAATCGCGCGTATTGACCCGCGAAGAATGGGACCAAGTCGCCGAATTACCTCATCGCCGGCCAAATGGCCGTACGAGTCGTTCACCCGTTTCAGATCATCGAGATCGAAGATGATAAGCGCCAGAGAGCGATTGTATCTTCGTGCCCGGTCGATTTCTTCTTTGAGCCGCTTCCTGAAATACCGCTGGTTCGACAGGCCGGTCAGACTGTCGGTAAACGAGAGCTCCTGCATCTGCGCCATCATTTCGGCGTTGGCGATCAATGCCTGCGCCGATGATTCCAGTTCGACCAGCCTGTTGGAGACATCCGGCGATTTGTGCGATCCATCCAGAAGGACAAATGCCCGCCTCCCTTCATTCAACAGGAACCGCGCCACGCTCTTGAAGCCGAGTTGGCGCATATGCCTCAGCCATGCATCCTGACTGGAATTGAGACCTTCAAGCGGGACGATCCGTTCCTCGCTGACACTGTCCAATATCCGGTGGAACGTCTCCCGATTGGGAATTTCCAAACGGCCGGTCACCCCGCTCCGGGCTATCTGCGGATCAGAATGGGCGTCATTTTCATAGACCAGAAGCAGTCGCGTCGCGCCTACCTGGTGCTGCATTGTATCAGCGAGATGTGGAAGGAGGGTTTCCATATTGGCATGGCGCACGAGTCTGAGAATCGGCAATACGTCGCGCGAAGACTCACTGTGCGCTTCAGCACCTTCAGTCGCATGACCATCCGGCCCCTGGACGACTTTCTCAAGTCGAGCCTCGTGCCACCGGACATGGTAAGCCGCTGAGAGCACGTGGGCCAGCGATGCGGCCAAAAGTGCAAACGCCGGGTCGCGTGGGTCCAGATTCGTGCGGAGAAAATAGAGCCCATAGAAATTCTCGCGCCAGAAAACCGGTACGAACCACTGGAGACCTTCGGACTTAAGACGATTGCGAACGGCGTGGGGAATCAGTTCCCCCAAGGCTTCAACCAGTTGCGGCGAGAGTGATTGATTCAGACGAGCAGCCAATTCCGGTCGGAAAGGAATACGGAATTCCGTCCTGTCAAATCGGTAAATGCCGTGATAATAATTCAAGTCAAGCATCCCGCGCTGTTTGCGCAAGAAGAGGATCTTGTCGCACTGACCCGCACCCTGAAGGATATCCGACACCGCCGACGCCACCGGCTGTATCTTGCCCCCGCTGCTATTCAAGAAAAATAGATCTATGACTGATGAGAGCTGGTCGAAGTTCGGTCCGGTGCGATGATTGGTTTGACTGGATTTGATGGTCTTGATCAGGAATAGTGCAACGACAACTACCGCGACTAGTGCTGCAAGAAGCAGGATTTGCGTTGTCACGACTCATTCCCTCTGCGATTAACGGCGCCTCACACCAAATATAGGACATGTCCTGTGAGTGTCAAACAGTTAAAACGGGAGGCAATTGCCCCTGATGCGACTCCGCGCCGCCCTATCTGCCGCGGGCAAAATAGAAGCGGGAGCGACGGCTCAGCAGCTGATTGCGCTTGAGGATGAAAAAAATACCCCACCACCCCGTAATCTGGCGCCCCGGTAGTCGATTGACCTCGCGTTTGATATCGCCAATAGTGGCGAACGGATCGTTCTTTACCATGCGAAGAACGTCGGATTCAATACTGCGGGAATCGGGGCTGAAGATATCCGAAGAACTCTCAGCAGAATGAGAAACGTGGGTGCGGCTGGGGGTCGGAAGCTGTTCGAGGACAGTGACCCGTGTTACTTCACGGTCTTTTTTTTTACGTCGTGGGCTGTTGATCCGCCGCCAAAGTTCTCTCTGGCCTGATCAGTCGACGGAAACGCCTGCAAAACGTTATCAAACTCAAGCAGCTGGTAGATCTCCTGAACGTTGGGGACCATATTCGCGAGTTTGATATCGCCTCCGTGAGAGCGAACATCTTTGATGTGCGAAATGAATATCCCCCAACCGGCCGAAGAAATGTAGTCGACCCCGGCCAGATCAAAGACAATGCGGAACCGCCCGCGCTTGATCAGGGTATCGATGACTTCTTCCAGTTCCCCGGCTGTCAGCGTGTCAATGACGCCGTCCACGCGTATTTCGGAGACTGACCGGTCCTGGCCGGATTCTGATAAGGATATATTGATGTTTTCCATTTGGTCGATGACGGCGCACTTACTGGCAAACCGTTCCCGTGACCATAATCAACTAGGAAATCGTCCCGCAGGCAAGGGAAAAGATTCAGGTTCGTTCGTCCGGAGAGTTTTCACTGATGTTGGTTCGTAGACCGACAAATGCCGGATGAACCGGAACGGCTATGTGTTCTCAGTGGTCCGGCAGATAATAAACGTTACATCGTCGGCCTGCTTGGAGAACCCCGAGAACGCATCGATCTCCTCAACCAGTGCGCGGCTGATATCTCCAACTGGTACAGCCGGATCGGCAACCAGCCGGTCGGAGATACATTTGATCAGGCGGTCGACACCAAATTGTTCGCGCTCTCTGGTTACGGCTTCGGTAATCCCGTCGGTATACATGAGGAACAGGTCGTTTGGCGCAAGGTCAATGGTTATTTCCTGCAGTCCGTCTGCAAAGCCACGGTTCAGCGTGACATCAAGCCCCAATGGCATTCCGGATGGATTTACCTTCAGCAATTCACGCGACGCAGCCTTGTACAACAACATCGGGTTATGCCCTGCCGACACCACCTTGATGTGGCGCAAAGAAGAATCGTAAATCGCCAGCAGCACCGTGATGAACATGCCGGGAGGCATATTGCGAATCAAGTATTCATTGACTCGCAGGAGGGTGTCACGCGCGGAAACCGCATCTTCAGCATAGATCTGAATCACCGTCCGCAGCATTGACATGACCAGTGAGGCCGGTACACCCTTTCCGGAGACATCGGCCACTACGAGACAATATCGATTCTCCCCTATCTGGAATATGTCGTACAGGTCTCCCCCGACGAGGGACGCTGCCCGGTAAAACGCGTCGACTTCAAGCCCAGGTATGCACGGCAGCTCGTGCGGAAGGAGCGTCTTCTGGATCTGCGAAGCAACTTCGATCTCCTTGGACATGCGCTCCCGTTCGATGACGTTCTTGCGGTCCCTTGAGAGACGGGTGGTCATGTCGTTGAGTGCCCGGGATATCTCAAAGAATTCGTCGGCTCCCTCGAGCGGCAACTCTGTCTCCAGATCTCCGGAAGAGAATCGCCGTACTCGGTCAGTGATTTTGAGGATCGGTGTGACGAAATAATTGGAGAGAAGATAAATTCCGCCAATCCCCATGAGAATCAACACACCGGTCACGATCAGGATTTTGGTGCGGGCATCGGCGAGAATCTGATGAATCTGCGCGGAACTATAGGTCACATAGACGTGCCCCAATTCCCGCTGGTTGGACATGATGGCCATGACCAGGAAATTCAGCGGCTCCTTGTCAAAGTATCGCTGTGGTTTGCCTATCCGATCGGCGCGTACTTCATCGGGGGCAACAAACGGTTTCCGGATATTTCGGATATCATCTGAGTGAGCCAGGATGATTCCTGTCGAATCGGCCAAAATGACCTGACGGAGCATGGGATTCGAACGCACATAGCTCACCAGCAGTTCGTCGAATTCGACATCGCTCCTGCGATTAATGATATACCCCGCCGACTGTTCCGCGACCGTCTTGGTCAGCGCCTCGACTGTTTCATCCAGATGGGCATAGACCTCGCTGCTCGTCCGGCTATTCACGAAGTAGAAAGCGGAGCCGACGATGATTGCGACGATGGAGAAGGTCCAGAACGAGAACTTAACGCGCAACGTGAACATCCGGCGCAACAGCGGCGGACCGGAAGTCGGCGACGGTCGAATCCGCTTGACCATGCGAAGTTCATTGAAGTCGGGAGAGCTGATATACTCGACCGAATCCATGATCTTCTGGATCATGTAGAAGCCCAGCCCGCCCTTGCGCCCGGACTCCACCAGTCGGGCAAGGTCGATCGCTCCATTGCTGCTGGGCTCGAACGATCGTCCGCTGTCGATCAGTGAAAAAGCGGCGAATTTGTCGTAGAGAACAATGCGGAGACGAAGGCTGCCCTTCTCGTAGAGATAGGCGTGGCGAATGACGTTGGTGGCACCCTCTTCGATAGCCAGCAGAACGGCCGATACGTCCTTGCGGGGCATGCCGACGCTGGTACAACTTTCCTTGACCACACGGCGGATGCTGTCGAGATAGCGTTCTTCAGCGGGAAATTCGGCGTTGATTTCTTTGATGGGTCTGCGAAACATGTGCCTTCACCGGAGGCGGTCCCGGGGTGGTTCCGCCTACTGCTTCATGCGAAGTCGAGCCTGCTTGATGTTTTCAAGAGTGTTGGCATTGTTCGGATACTTAACGAGTACTTTCTGCCATACCTCGATCGCCTGATCGTATTCCTTGTTTCGCATGTGGCCAAGACCTTCAAGATACAGCCGCCAGATCTCTTTGTCATTCTGCAATTCTTCAAGAGTCGAAGGCTGGACCACCGGGCCGGTAGACCCCATTCTGCTCAGATAGTCTGTTGCCACCGGGTCGCCAGCGCGAATCTTCAGGACCGCCTCAAATTGCCGCCTCGCCTCATCGAGATTCCCCTTGTTGTACAAGTCGATTGCCCCTTTGAGCTGGGCCGCCAGATCGAGGCCGGCAGAGAGACGGAGCTTGCCCTGCTTGGCTTCGGCATCACCCGGAGTCAATTCCAGCACGCGGTTGTAGGCCTCCAATGCCGTGAGCACATGCCCGGCTTTCTCCGCCTGCTGGGCCTCTTCCCGCTTGGAGGCGATCTCCTCGGTGATGGCTGTCTTGACCTGGTCGCGCAACGACAGAGCCCGTGCGTTTGTCGAGTCAATGTCCAGAATCAATGTGATCAAGTCATTTGCGGCCGGGTAATACCGGCGGGCAAACAGGAAGCGGGCCTGATCGTAATACCCTGACACCGTCTGTTCGATTTCGCGCTGAGCGTCAAGCAGCTTGCGTTCCTGTTCCACCTTGATTCGCTGTACATTCTCGATCGCCGCAATCGTGCCAAGAATGCCTTCGTTCTTTTCGTCGAAGGCCAGTGCGCGCTGATAGTACGTCAACGCCGAATCGAGACTCAAGTCCTTGTAGAGACTGTCAGCTTTTGCCTTGAAGAAACTGAATTGTCGTTTCCGCTCATCGGCCAGAAGCTCAGTACCGCGGCGCTGCTCCTCCAGAGCCTTCCGTTTGAGCTGATCGTCAACCGAACTGCCCACCAGAATTGACAGGGAGAACCGGTGCGAGTCCTCGACATAATCCATGATCTTATAGGCATAGTCAAATTTAATGCGGCCGGTGCGCAGGCCGGCGCCAAACGACAGGTTATCCCGATCGTAGCCGGTCCGGAGACTATAGTGGTCAAGGAACTTGAGTTCGACTCCGCCGTGAAATTTGAGATCTCTCTTCTCGAACTTCTCGACATCAAAACTAAGGGTCAGATTCGCCCCCGACCCAAGCGATAAGTTTGAAAGGCCAAGACCTGCGGTCAGCGCGCGCGGAACATCTTCTGATGTCGTATCAAGACGAACATGAGGCGGAACCAGGTTTCGGGCCATGAGTCCGAACCGGAATCCTTTGTAGATGCGGGACTGAATGCCGACATCGAGTCCCAGCCCGTAGTCGGAGTAGCTATCGATACTGCGGTTGACAATCTTCATCGAACTGCCGATCGAGAGTGCACTTCCCAGACTGCGCCCGTATGCGAGCATAAACTGCCACTCGGCTGCGCGGAAAGTACCGGTCTCGATAAAGTTGGATCGCCTGATTATATCGCCCGTCCCGATCCGCATGAATGAAGCGCCGAACCCGCCGACTCCGGGGACCGGATAGGCCCAAGAAGCAACATCATACAGCGTCCCTTCGAACAAGGATACATGCATGAAAGAGAATTCCTGATACTGAAGTCGCGGCAGCCCGGCCGGATTGTAGTAGGCTGCGGATGCTTCATGGGCCAGCGCAGTGATTCCTCCGCCCATTCCGAGCGCACGCGCGCCTGAGCCCAGGGAGAAGGGCGACTCCTGACCGGCATCGGCAGCGCGGGAGACGTTGGTACCCAGGACAAGCAGTACGGCAGCAAGAATGATCAGATATCTGGTCATTTCACCACCGCCAGTTTGAGTTTGCTGGTCACACCGGTCACCACATCTCTGAGCATGACTATGTAGACTCCATCGCGAACAATGTCCCCACCGCCATTCTTGCCATCCCATGTCAGAATGTGTGATCCCGATGTCGTCTTAGGATCCCCTTCGGGGAACTTCTGCTCCAGAACCAGTTCACCGGTAAGCGTCAATATGCGGAATTCAAGCGATGTCTGTTGCGAGAGATTGTAGGCAAAGCGGGCCTCTCCGGATCCCGGGTGCCAGGGATTATTCTCGACCATAAACGATGTACTGAAATCAGATTGCGAGACTGCGAAAAGCTGCGACAGAATTGCCTGGCCGTGAACGGCCGGCGTCACGATGGCTGATTCACCCTGATTGGGTCCGCCGACAAATACGGCATCGACACTGCTGCTATCCAGACGAATCCCCAGTCCCTGCGTCAATTCCGTTCGAAGTAGTCCCCTGAAGGTCAATGACCGGTTGTCGGCCGCAGGGATGACCAGCGAGTCGTCCGCAACCCCCAACACCATTTCATTATCGAGAACCGTCGCCGTGGTTAGCAGTTGATCGCCACTGTACAAACCAGTCTGCGACAAATCAAACATGTCGTGAATATTGATAAGTTCGCCGAGTCGATTCGAAAATCGGAGAGACAGCGTCAGGACCTTAATACTGCTCCCGCCAACCGATGTCCCGTTTGAGAAATTGAGCGAGAATAACTCGGCTTGTTCGTTGATGACTATTGGCACCGTCCTGAGGATTGTGGAACCAATGGCAAGTTCAGACTGACCTGATATCACTCTTAAGGTAAACTGATACACGGTATTGGTCAGACTTGCCGGCAAGCCAGTGTTCAGGTCAAGCGGAGGATCGGTAATCGTAAACGTGATTCTCAAAGTAGTGTCGACACTTGGCGCCCTGAACGCAAAAGTGAGTCCTGAACGATCAGAGAGCTGTCCGATCGTATCGACTGCGGGCACTCCCAAATCCACCCCGCCTGTGGACAAAATATAGGAAGCATCGGTGATCCCACCCTGGCGGAACAGGTTTGAGAGCCCGATCACGAGGCTGAACTGCTGGCCATAGGAGACAAATCCCCCCTGTGTCCCGACCACATCGTGCGTCAGAACCAATACTGCCGGGTTCTGTATCGTTACCAGCGCGATATTGTCCTGCGGCGGAAGAATCTGAGCATCGGCGGAAACGATATCGACGCTGAACACTTCGACATCGTTGGACTGGTTGGCCGCCACAACATTGAAGAGCGCGGTAACGGTATCCATTGCCGGGATCTGCGGCACTGTGACAAACTGGCTGTCTACCGAACCGCCGTCGGAGGTCAGTCGAAGCACCAGCGAGTCACTCGGCGAACTGGAAAGATTGGCGATCTGGGCGGAAATTTCAAACGCCTGTCGCGTGTTGATCTTCGGCGGATTTGGCGCGACCATGTCGGCTCGTACGATTTGCACCACCGGCAATTGCTGGACCGAGATCGATTGTCCCCCGAAATTCGTCTGATAGATCAGGTAGGTCGCTGCGCCCGGGAGTCTGAAATGAAGTTCCGCCGTAGCCGTTAAGATTTTGTCGAGCTGATTTCCCGGGACAAAGATATTCTCGCTCTTCAGGATGTTCTCGCCGTGCGCCAGGAAGTCTCCCGGTATGACAATATTCACGGTCGCCGCAAATCCGGTCCCGGCCAGTGAAAAGATCGCAGTCCCGGGTTCGATTTCGACTCCGCCATTGTTGACCAACAGCTTAAACTGGAAAGAGGCTTCGGCTCCCGCGGCAACATGATCCGGAGCCAGAGAACCGGCCACATACGATGGTCCAGTCTGCGGCAAAACGTACATGGAATCTACCCGCTGATCGGGAATCGTGAACACACTGCCGCCGGAAATCAACCGATACGCCAGGTGCACCGGGTACCAACCGGGCGTCAGGGCCAACGATTGGTCGATCTTCCCTACCAGGCCGCCATACTTGATCGTGTCGTTTGTGAAACTGGAGAACGAAATCGGAGCATCAAACAGTGTCGCCGCCGGCAAGCCCGAATTGGAATCATACAGTTTTACCACGGCCGTGGCGCTATCGATGGGGCCGGAAAAACCTGTAGTCTTGACCGCGAACGACATGGGGAAACTGGTGGCGACATAAGCTGAGTCCGGCTTGAAGGAACGATCGACCAGCGCAATGCTGGCCGGCGTAAGTACGGTTACCGGAAGCTTGCTCAAAGAACTCACCGTGAACGTATTGCCACCTATCAAGTACTTGCTGTCGAGTTGGAGTACCAGCGTGTCTGACCCCGGCGTTACAAAAGCGGTGTCAATGATGGTTACCGTGTCAATCGTGCCGTTGTTGTGTGGCTGGAAGAACGCCTTGATTGATCCGCCGCCTGAAGAGAAGTAGGTCTTGAGGGACGGATTCGTCGACGCCAGGAGGCTCCCGCCGTTTCGAACTGCGGCCCTGATGGCGGTTGGCAAACCCTGATAGACTTGGGTGAGCGGGTCTCCTTTGAAATCGAACACTTTGAGAATGTCATATCCGTTGAAAGAAACGATGACATCTGACGAAGCCACCGAACCGTTGGTTACATGAATAGGAAATTTCCCGGATGGTCCTGCATAAGTCACACCGGAAGGCAGAAAATTGACAATGCCACCGCTGAAAAGCGTTGAATCGATCAACTGAGATGGATTGAGAGTTCCGGTCCCAATCAACAGACTGATCGGTTCTACCGTGAGGTCGTAATCGGTCTTGAGCGCGTTGGTGGAATCGAGCAGTATCAACTGAGCAGTCGTCTGCAAAGGTTGTCCGACGACTTGGTCGGGTGAAATACTGAGAACGATTTTGGATAACGGAGCTGCGGAGACGGTCACGGAGAATAGCAGTACCAGCACTATGGCCGCAACTGATCCAATCAGTGCGACTCGGCTATATCGAGTACCCGTCGTCACCTGCCGTACCTATTCTCTTAGCTGTTTACACCCAACCCTCATTATAGAGCAAAGGGCGTGCCCTGAAATTGAACATGATTTGGCGATTGAGACCAGAATGCTCGTTGACATCCGGGCGGTCTTTCACTTCGGTAATCGATTGCCTAGTGGTTAGTTACGGCGAGAAATGGAAGTCTGGTGGTGGGTCGTGACAGCCCAAAAAAGGACTGGAAAATGTTTCTGTTCAAAAACTGCGCACAGGATTGCATGAACCGACTATTGCCGTGCACTACCGACAGTTAGGAGCGAGAAAACCGCTCGGCGGCAGTCACCGTATTTGACATCAACATGGCGATGGTCATCGGTCCAACCCCGCCCGGAACAGGGGTGATATACGAGGCCTTAGCGGCGCAGGAGTCGAACTCAACGTCCCCGACCAGCTTGTACCCCTTCTTTGAAGCTGGACTTTCAACCCGGTTGACCCCTACGTCGATCACCACAGCCCCCGGTTTGACCATCTCCCCGGTCACAGTCCCAGGGCGGCCAATGGCAACTATCAGGATGTCAGCGCGGCGAGTTACTTCCCCCAATTTGGGGGTTCTGGAGTGGGCAATGGTGACGGTGGCATCCGCCATCTTTCCCTTTTGCACCAGCAAGGCCGCGACTGGTTTCCCGACAATGTTTGACCTGCCAACCACCACAACCTCTTTACCCGAAGGTGAGATGTTGTAGAATTCGAGCAGCTTGATGATCCCGTACGGCGTGCACGGAAGCAGACCGCCATGCCCCAGAAGCATCATGCCGACGTTGTAGGGGTGGAATCCATCGACATCCTTCAGCGGATCAATATTGAGAGTAACCGTCATCTCATCGATATGCGGTGGTACCGGAGACTGTACCAATATCCCGTGAATCTTCGGATTCCGATTGAGCTCCTGAACGAGCGCAACCAGCTCGGCCTGGATAAAGGAAGCGGGGCGTTTGATGACCTCCGAATACATCCCCAGTTCTGAGCAGGTCTTGGCTTTACTGGAGACATACGATTCCGATGCCGGGTCGTCTCCAACTAAGACTGCGGCAAGTCCGGGAATAACTCCCATTGCCTTCAATGCCTCAACCCTCGGTTTCAACGCCTCTTTGATGGATGCAGAGACCACTTTGCCGTCGATCAATTGCCCGCTCATATCCTACCTGCTAGTCCTCTTCCATGAAGATTTCGTTTTGAATATTTCCCAGATCGAATGGCATCGAGAACCGTTCAATGCTCACGGCCCGGCCGGTGTCCGGCTCGATCTTGATCGCCACACCCGCAATTCGTACATCCCCGCTGGCGCATTTGAACCGCTTCGGCATACCGGTCAGGAATCGCCCGAGTGACGGTCCCTTTTCCATTCCAATGATGGAATCATACGGTCCGGTCATCCCGGCGTCCGAGATGTATGCGGTGCCGCGTTCACTGATCGACTCGTCGGCGGTCTGAACGTGCGTATGTGTGCCGACCAGTGCTGAGATTTTTCCGTCGAGGAAAAAGGCCATCGCCTGTTTCTCCGACGTTGCCTCGGCATGAAAATCCAGGAATATGATATTGGTCTGTTCCAGCATTTCGTTGACGAGCCTTTTCCCTATACGGAACGGACAATCAGTAGCCGGCATATAGGTTCGACCCATCAGGTTCAGCACGCCGATCTTGTGCTCACCGACCGTGTCAATGTAGTACCCCACTCCCGGTGCGCCCGGTGGATAATTGGCAGGACGAAGGAGCTTTGCACCACTGTCCAGATACTCGAGGATATCGGCCCTGTCCCAGATGTGGTTACCGGAAGTCTGCATATCAATGCCGTACGTGAATACCTTGCGGGACATCTCCGGTGTTATACCGAATCCTCCGGCAGAGTTTTCGACATTGGCGATGACGTAGTTAATCCCGAATTTCTCGCGAAGCGGTTTGGTCAGGTGGGCGGCGGCCTGGCGTCCGGGGCGACCGCAGATGTCCGCGATGAAGAGAATTGAGACGAGCGACATGGAAGAGCTTTCTAAGGCGAAAATCGCGTGCGCTGTCCGACCGTTTCGCCTGTCGGTGCCCGGGCAGCAGGATCATAAATACACGGGGGAGTTTACGAAAACTCCCCCGAATTATCAACGGGAATTGTCAGCCACCGGCAGCAGTTACTTGGCGTATTCGGTCGCGCGTGTTTCGCGAATCACGGTCACCTTGATCTGACCCGGATACTGCATTTCGCTTTCGATCTTCGCGGCAATATCCGAAGCGAGTACTGTTGAGGCGAGATCATCGATAACGGCATGTTCTACGATCACGCGGATTTCACGCCCCGCCTGAATGGCATATGCTTTGGACACACCCTTGAAACTGTCAGCCAGTTCTTCGAGCTGTTGCAGACGCTTGACGTACGCTTCGAGCGGTTCGCGTCGGGCACCCGGTCGCGCACCGGAAATGGCGTCCGCCGCCTGCACTAAGACAGGATATGGGCCGAGCATGGGAACATCGCCATGATGCGATTCGATCGCATTGATGACGTATTCGCTCTCTTTATAGCGGCGCATGAAATCGGCGCCGATCTGCGTGTGCGTGCCTTCGGTTTCACGGTCAATCGCCTTGCCTATATCGTGTAGCAGCCCGCACCTCTTCGCCATGACGGCATCGAGTTCAAGCTCCGCCGCCATAAGGCCGCACAGCATGGCAACCTCTTTGGAGTGGGCAAGGACGTTTTGTCCATATGACGTCCGGTAATTCAGCTTACCGAGCTGTTTGATGATATCAACATGAAGACCGTGGACGCCGAGTTCAAAGCAAGCCTGATCGCCCGCCTCTCGTACGATCACTTCCATTTCCTTCTTCGTCTTCTCTACCACTTCTTCGATACGAGTGGGGTGGATACGACCATCGGTAACCAGTTTCTCCAACGCCATACGAGCTACTTCGCGGCGGACCGGATCGTAGCCGGAGAGAATAACTGCTTCGGGCGTGTCATCGACTATGACATCGATACCGGTGCAGGTTTCAAAAGCGCGAATATTTCGTCCTTCGCGGCCGATAATTCTCCCCTTCATATCGTCACTGGGAAGGCTGACGACCGACACCGTCGTTTCAACCGTGTGGTCGGCGGCACACCGATAAATAGACGAAAGGATGATTTCCTTGGCCTCTTTTTCGGCATCCTGTTCGGCCCGTTCCCTGATTTCCTTGATATGCGCGGCAGCTTCCATCTTGGCTTCGCTGATCATGTTATCCATAAGCTGGCGCTTGGCTTCTTCGGGGCTCATCTGAGCGATCTTCTGGAGCTTTTCATTTTGGGCGGAAATGATGCCGTCGAGTTCGGCTTCCCGGAGGGAGATTCCCTTTTCACGTCCCTGCATGGTGCGGTCGCGGGAAATGAGATCCTTTTCGCGGGATTCGAGAAATTCCGAGCGCTTCATGACACCGGCTTCGCGCTCATCGGTTTTCTTTTCTTGCTTTTCAATGTCGCGGCGGCGCTCTTCCATCTCCCGTTCGAACGTGCTCTTGATCTTCAGCCATTCTTCCCTGGCTTCAAGAGCAGATTCTTTCTTCTTGATCTGTCCTTCTTTTTCGGCTTCAGCAACGATCCGGCGCGCTTCTTCGCGCGACGCAGCGACACTGTTTTTGCCGGCCTTCTGGGCGATGACCCAGGCGGCGATAAAACAGACCACACCAACTCCCAGCGCCAGGGCCAGTGTCAGGATGAGGTTGTTCATGTGATCCTCCCATCCAACTTGTCAGTCAGATGCATCTATGGTCAAAAGTTGGGATAGGACGGGAAACGCGGGATTTTCAGCGGCGCCTGGATGCGACTCTACGAATCGATAGAAAGCGATTCGTTCAGCCGATTCAAGAGGTTGTCAACAGTGCTGTCCTGATTGTCCTGAAGGTCCTTGAGCTGGTCTTTCTGGTCGAGAAGTTCTGAAGCCAGCGTCAGGGCGGTAAGAATGGCGATCTTATCACGCGCTTTGGTGCGCGAGATACGGGCAACTTCCCTCATCCGGGCGTCAACAAACTCAGCCGTCTTGATTATATGGCTGGCGTCAGTGACTCCGGTGATGGGGTACTCTTCCCCAAATATTTTGACAACAACTTTGTTTTCAACAAATGAATCAGACATTAAACAGTCTTCATTCCGCCGAAAGCGATTAAGAGTCCTATCCGACTATCCTACAGGATGTTATACGACTAGCTGGGGCTATTGTCAACAAAAATCCACTATTCGGTAAGGGATTCAAGCTCATCCAAACGAGACAACATGCTGTTCAGCTTGGACTTGACCGCTTCAGACTGGTCCGCCTGTTCTCGCTTGAGACTGTCGACATGATCCTTGAGTTTGGCCAATTCGGCAGTTTGTGCCTTGGCGTCCGCTTTCAGTGCATGGTTCTCTTTGCGGAGCGAGTCGACGAGTTTGAGTAATTCTTCGATGCGGTCCTGCAACTTCTGCAGTTTATCTATCATGATAATGCTATTCCCTTATGTCTGCCTGATATTCATTCTTGAGGGCTGCAATAATGCCCTTCTGAGTAGAATCGATCTCGTCACTGGAAAGACTGCGGTCAGCAGCCCGGTACGTAATCGAAATTCCAATTGAACGCTTCCCTTCGCCGATTTGCTTGCCTGCGTAGACGTCGAAGATACTGACTGCTTCGGCTAACCCACCGGCCAACTGCTTCACCCGGGCCAGAAGTTCCGCCGCGCGCACTGATTCGCTGACAATAATGGCCAAATCGCGCGGAGCTGCCGGGTACATCGGAAGCGGCACGAACTGCGCCAGATCCTTGCTGATAGACATCATCGCTTCCTGGTCAAGCTCAGCAAAATAGAGGTCGGGCTTGATGTCGAATCGGCGCGCCAGCGTTGAGTCAAATTTGCCGGCCACACCAAGCTGTTTTCCACCTGACTCCAAACGGAATGAAATCGAAGAATCAAGATACGGTTTCTCGACCGGAACATACTGAACTTCCGGCCAGTGGAAATGAGCGGCCAATGAATCAATCGCCGAGCGGAGATCATAGAAATCCATCGCGCGCGGTTTATCGCGCCAGTTGGATTCGGTCTGGCCCGTTACAACAAGGCTCAATTTCCCGGGCTCGCGCCAATCCTGACCATCGCCGGGAGGACAGTAGACATTGCCAATTTCGAATAATCTCAAATTCATGTAGCGGAATGAGTGATTATGCGAGACAACCTGGAGCGCGGTCGGCGCCAGCGAGTTTCTCATCATATCCAGTTCATCTGAAATCGGGTTGGTCAGTTTAACCTGAGGCATCCCCGGATTGAGAGTCTCCGAGAGACGGCTGTCGGAAAGTCCGTGCCCCATTATCTCGTCAAAACCAACGGCCGTCAGGACACGACGGATGTCCCACTCATAGCTGTTGAACCTGTTGGCCGGAGTAAAGAGCGGCCCTTTGTTCTCGATGGCGTCAGGAATGTTCCCCCAGCCGTGGATACGGGCGATCTCTTCAATCAAATCCGTTTCCGTTTCAACATCGGACCTGAAAGTCGGTATCGTGACGGTCAGAGGATCGGTACCGGCGACTTTGAATTCAAGACTCGCCAGCGTTTGCGTCATCTGAGCTACCGGCAGATCAACACCAATGATTGAGCGACAGCGGGACGGCCGCAGAGTCGCCGTTTTCGGCTCGATCTTGGTCGGATAGCAATCCACGATCCCTGACAGCACCTCTCCACCGCACAGCTCCTGAAACAGGAACGCGGCACGATCAATCGCATACGGTACATTGTTAGGGTCGGTAGACCGCTCAAAGCGATACGACGACTCCGTCACCAACCCAATCTCCTTGCGCCCCTTGCGGACGACAATTGGATGGAAGTATGCCGCTTCGAGCAGGATTGTCGATGTCTGGTCATTGATACCGGACAAGAGCCCACCCATGACACCGGCTACGGCGACCCCTTCTCGGCCGTTGGTGATCATGAGGACATTGTCAGTCAACTTGCGCTCGACTTCGTCCAAGGTAACGAACTTCTCCCCAGCTCTGGCGCGTCTCACGACAACTTCGTTGGACCCAAACTTCTTAAGATCAAACGCATGGAGCGGGTGTCCGCATTCCAGCATGATCAGGTTCGTAATATCGACTACGTTGGAGATTGGCCTGATTCCGGATGTAATCAGCCGTTTCTTCACCCACCACGGCGACGGGCCGATCTTCACATTATTGATCACGCGCGCCGCATACCGGGGGCAGCCAATCGGGTCTTCGATGCGAACAGACACAACATCGGAGGCCTTCTCCTTTGATTCTTTCAAAGTGAAGGATGGCCTGGTGACATGGACGCCGCCGAGCGCAGCCATATCTCTGGCAATACCGATTGCAGAGAGGGCATCGCCACGATTTGGAGTGACTTCGAAGCCGATGATATAATCGTCGTAATCAAGAAACTCCGCCAGCGGTTTCCCTACTGGAGCCGATGGATCAAGGACCATTATCCCTGCGTGGTCGTTCGAAATTCCCAATTCGGATTCGGAACAGATCATGCCGGAGGATTCGACCCCTCTGATCGTGACCTTCTTGATTTCCATCCCGTTGGCCATCACCGCGCCAATTAGAGCAATTGGGACTTTCTGACCGACCGCGACATTTGGTGCGCCGCAGATCAAATCGAACGTACTGGAACCGATATTGACGGTGGCCTTGCGAATTTTTGACGCTCCCGGAACTTCGGCCAGTGCGAGCACTTCCCCCACCACAACATTCTTGAGGTGCTTGGCGGTCGGGATGACCTCCTCGGCGGCGATACCGCACAGAGTCAGTTTTTCTGCGACGTCGTCAACCGGCCAGGACAGTCCGGTAAGTTCCTTGAGCCACTGATATGATATCTGCATGCTTAACTGAATTGCTTGAGGAATCGAAGGTTATTATTGAAGAACAACCGGATGTCGTTGATGCGATACTTGAGGATCGCCGGTCGCTCCACGCCCATACCAAACGCAAAGCCGGTGTATTTTTCCGGGTCGTGTCCACCCGTCTTCATGACATTGGGATGAATCATGCCGCAGCCGAGAATTTCCAGCCAGCCGGAATGTTTGCACAGCTGACATCCCTTGCCGCTGCACAGATAGCAAGCCACATCGACTTCAGCCGAGCATTCCGTAAACGGAAAGTACGATGGTCTGAAACGCAGCTTGAGCCCTTCGCCAAAGAACGAATGCGCGAATGCGTTTATGGTGCCTTTGAGATCACTTATTGTCACTCCCTCGTCCACCATGAATCCATCGATCTGATGGAAGGAAATGTGTGAACGGGTGGAGATATCCTCATGGCGGAAAGTCCTTCCCGGCATGAGAATCTTCATTGGCGGCTTGCGCTTTTCAAGCTCCCTGGCCTGCACTGGAGTCGTATGAGTGCGGAGCAAACGTCCGCCTTCGACAAAGAATGTATCGTGCTCGTCACGTGCCGGGTGATCCGGGGCGAAATTGAGCGCTTCGAAATTGTAGTGGTCGGTCTCTACATGTGGACCGCGGGCGATTTCAAATCCCATGCCATGAAAGATATCGCAGATATCCTTCATCACTTGATTCAGGATATGCACCGTTCCGGGCGGATAACCGGTGCCGGGCAACGTCGGATCGAAACCGGCGGTCGGCTTGGCTTTGGAGAGCCGTTCTTCGGCTTCGGTGAGCTTCTCTTCGATCAGTTGCCGCACCTGGTTGGCGCGGGCGCCGGTCGTCTTCTTCTCTTCAAGCGACAGCTCTCCCAGTCCCTTCAACAGGGCCGTAAGAGATCCTTTGCGTCCGAGAAATGCGACCCGGACTTCCTGTAACGAATCGAGCGAATCAGCAGTGCCGATTCGCTCGAGTGCGTTTTTCTCTACAGAGACGATTTGGTCAATCAGTGTCATACCATCCCGAAACGCCTTTAGCGACCGGCGGCCATATTGGCCAAGTTGCTAAATGTCGCCATATCGCGAACGGCGATATCGGCGAGAGCCTTGCGGTCAAGGGTAACCCCGGCCTTCTTCAGGCCGCTGATCAAGGTCGAATAATTGAGATCGCACATCTTGGCCGCCGCCGAAATACGGGCGATCCAGAGGGCGCGGAAATCACGCTTTTTGGCGCGACGATCGCGATAGGAATAGCGCATCCCGCGATGGACGGTCTCAATCGCAGTTCTGTACAAACGACCACGGCCGCCGATATTGCCGCTGGCGCGCTTGAGTACTTTTTTGTGACGCCGCTTGGCCGCGACGTTATTCATTGCACGAGGCATTTTCGTTTATCTCCTGTTCTTACTTATCACAATCAATACGGGATCATCCGCTCGACCTGGCGCTGATTGGTCTTGTGGACCTGGCCGGACTTGCGGAGCTGACGCACACGCTTCGGACTCATCTTGGTCTGAATGTGTGACTTAAACGCCTTTTTGTGCTTGATCTTGCCGGTCGCGCTTTTGCGAAACCGCTTGGCCGCACCGCGTTTGGTTTTCAGTTTTGGCATCGTGTTCCTCTATAGTCCAATGTTCTTTTCTTGCGTACGCTACGATTCTATTCTTCGGCATCATCGCCGGAGTCATCATCACCTATGTCAGCAGCAGCCTCTTCCGCCTTTTCGGTGGTCGGCTTGACCGTCTTCTTCAACTGCGCGACTTTGCTCGCCTGCGCCTTGCGGATAACTTCCGGTTTCGGTGCGAGCACCGCCGACAGACTATTCCCTTCCAGCTTGGCCGGGACGTCGAGCATTGCCACGTCAGTGAGCTCCTTTAACACGCGTTCCATCAGGTCGCGACCAAACTCGATGTGGGCCATTTCGCGTCCGCGAAACAACACCATCGCCTTCACCTTACTGCCGCTCTCCAGAAATTCTCGAATGTGCTTGGTCTTGAAATCGAAATCATGGTCGTCGATCTTCGGCCGGAAACGCATCTCCTTCATCTGGAAGGTGTGCTGTTTCTTCTTGGCGATCTTGTCCTTCTTGGAGAGTTCGTACTTGTACTTTCCAAAATCCATGATTCGGCAGACCGGCGGTCGGCTGTTGGGGGACACTTCCACGAGGTCCAGACCCAATTCCCGGGCGCGATCGAGCGCTTCCCGCGTAGGCAAAATTCCTACCTGCTCACCGTTTGGTCCAATCAATCGAACGGGGGTAATCCGGATCCGTTCGTTTACCCGTACATCCTTACTGGAGATAATTCCCTCCTGGGTGCATGTTAATTCTTCACCAACCCTCTGGACTGCACTTCCTGCTGAATCAGGCGAATGGCATCATCCAGTGATTGTGCCCCCTGGTCACCCGAGCCGTGCTTGCGAATCGAGACCTGCCCCGATTCCGCTTCCTTGGCACCAATGACAAACATATAAGGGACTTTCAACATTTCGGCATCGCGAATCTTAGCGCCAATCTTCTCAGACCGATCATCGAGCACCGCCCGAATATCGAGCTGGCGCATCCTGTCGACTATCGACTGACCGTAGGCATTGGCGGCATCGGTAATCGGCAGCACTTTGACCTGCACCGGGGCAAGCCAGATCGGGAAATTCCCGGCATAGTGCTCGACCAGAACACCGAAAAACCGCTCGATCGAACCGAGCAACGCCCGGTGGATCATGAACGGACGTTTGTGCTGGCCGTCGGCTCCGACATAGGTGAGCTCGAACCGTTCCGGCAGCGAAAAATCAAATTGTATAGTAGAACACTGCCAGCTCCGACCGATAGCGTCCTTGATCTTAATATCGATCTTGGGACCGTAGAATGCGCCACCGCCCGGGTCAACCTGGTAGGTCAAACCGGCTTTATCAAGCGCCGCCCGAAGGCCGTTCTCCGCTTTGACCCAGTCAGCCGGATCGCCGATCGCCTTTTCCGGACGGGTCGAGAGAAACACTTCGTAATCGGTGAAGCCGAACGATTTCAGCATATAGACACAGAAATTGATCAACCAGACCAGTTCGGTCTCCATCCCCTCCTGGGTGACGAAATGATGTGCGTCATCCTGAGTAAACCCACGAACGCGCATCAACCCGTGAAGTACTCCGGCTCGCTCGTACCGATACACGGTGCCAAGTTCGGCCCAGCGCAACGGCAGATCGCGATACGACCACTGACGCGCCTTGTACATCTGAATATGGAACGGGCAATTCATCGGCTTCAGCTGATATTCCCGTTCGTCGACCATCATCGGGCCGAACATGCTCTCAGCATAGAATCCGGTATGGCCGCTCTGGTGCCACAACTGGCGATTAGCCACATGGGGACTGAACACGAGATCGTAACCGTGACGAAGGTGTTCATTCCGCCAGAAATTTTCTATTTCGTTCCGGACGCGGGCCCCCTTGGGAAGCCACATAATCAGTCCGGCGCCGACATCGTCGTTAGTATGGAACAGCTCAAGCTGTTTGCCGAGCACACGGTGATCCCGCTTCTTGGCTTCTTCAATCCGCTTGAGGTATTCATCCAGCATCGCCTGCTTCGGATAGGAAATGCCGTAGATGCGCTGAAGCATCTGACGCTTCTCATCGCCGCGCCAATAGGCGCCCGAAGTCGCAGTCAGCTTGACTGCCTTGACAATTCCGGTGTGCGGAATATGCGGACCGCGACAGAGATCTTCAAACCGTGACTGATAATAGAAGGTCACGGTATCGTCGGCGATACCCTCAAGAAGCTCGACTTTATACGGAGCGTTCTTCCCCTTATAGTAGTCTATCGACTCCTGCCGATTCTTCACCTCGCAGCGGAATTCAGTATCCTCCGCGATAATCTCCATCATCCGCTTTTCAATGCGAGCCAGATCTTCGGGCGAGAACGGCTGTGGCACTTCAAAGTCGTAGTACCATCCTTCATCAATAGGCGGACCGATCGCCAGCTTCACTCCCGGGAACAGCTCCTGAACGGCCTGCGCCATGATGTGGGAACTGGAATGCCAGAAAACAGTGCGGCCGTCAGCATCATTGAACGTGAGTATCTGGACCGGTGCGTCTTTCGGAATTGGACACGACAGATCCCGCACGATTCCGTCGACTTTGACTGCAATCGCGTCCTTGGCCAGCCGTGGGGAAATGGACTCCGCAACTTGCTTGCCGGTAGTCCCTGATTCGAATCCACGAACCGAACCGTCGGGAAATGTTATTTGCACCTGTGACATAGTACTTTCAATTCAAACAAACACGGAATGCCCGTGTTCACACAAACACGACATCCCGTATAAACGCTCAATGGTGGGCGATACTGGAATCGAACCAGTGACCCCTTGCATGTCAAGCAAGTACTCTAACCATCTGAGCTAATCGCCCATCTCTTAGCGGCTTATAACATCTTTGGATATCCAAAGGAATCGTTAGTATACGCCGATAGCCAATATCTGTCAACAGATATTTTGACCCTAAATTTCAAGACAACCCTATGAAATCCTTGGGGTTAAGTTCGGGCTGGGGATTCGGTGGGAACTATTGAGTGAACCCGGCAATCGTCTCAACCACCCGGACCTGCTCCAACTCGGTCATACCGACATAGAGCGGCAAGGTGATTGTGAGCCGATCGGCAGCATAAGCGGCGACAAAATCGCGGTCCATCAAACCGTACTTCTCCTGATAGTACCCGAGCGTGTGAACCGCATGAGTCCCCTGCCGAACGGAAATCTTGTGATGTTCCAGGTGGTCCATCAGGCGATTACGGAGTCGGTTGGAACTCTCGATGCGCTGAATATTTCTGAAACTCCCGTCGGACGTGACTGGTCCATCGGGAAGATACATGCAAACATAGGATTGGTAGCCGTGATGGTAACCTGACGGCACAACAGGGCGCTTCAGTTCAGGAAGCCCCCGCAATAATTCATCGTATCTCTGTGCCACCTGATGTCTGCCATCGAGAATTGTACGAAGCTTGGCCATCTGTGCCACGCCTAGTGCCCCCTGAATGTCGGTCATACGGAAATTGTAGCCAAGTTCATCGTACGCCGGGAGTAGCGATCCCCCCTGTTTCAGATGCCGTTCGAGATCAGTCTTGGAGGCGCCATGATCTCTGAGTTTTCGTATCGAGGCAGCGAGTTTGTCGTCGTCGGTGATAACCATTCCACCTTCCCCCGTGGTAATGGCCTTGCGGGGGTGAAAACTGAAACAGCCGGCAAGCGCTTCGGTACCGGCGTGGTGTTTCCCTCGCTTGGCTCCGGCTGCACAGGCAGCATCTTCGATGACCAGCAGATTATACTTCTCAGCCAGCGCATTGATTTCCGGCATTGGGGCGCAGAGGCCAAAGAGTGAAACCGGAATGATCGCCCGGAGACGATTGTTGCTCTGCCGAGTTCTCGCCTGTATGCAAGCTTGCAGCGAATTCAGATCGAGATTGTACGTGTCGAGAGAAATGTCGACAAAGATCGGTCGGGCGCCGACATAATCGACCGCGTTAGCGGTTGCGACAAACGTGAGGGCCGGCACAATGACCTCGTCACCGGGGCCAATTCCCGCGGCAATCAAGGCCAGATGGAGTGCCGTGGTGCAGGATGTCGTTGCGATGGCGTGGCGGCTGCCGGTAAACTCGGCGAACAGCTTTTCAAACTGGGCCACGTTGGGTCCCTGTACCACCCAGCCCGATTCCAGCACGCGCGCGATAGCATCTTTTTCCGTCTGGTCAAAGACCGGCTTGGTAATTGGAATCGGTGTCGACTCTGTCGTCGTATCCAGAATTGCAGATGATGTCATGATAAATTATCCTCGATGTGACCGGTATCGTGCGCCGGCCATGGCATGGCCGCCGACACTTTCAGTCTGTGGTTTACGAAAGATCACGCGCTGGGTCTGGGTCGATTCAACCGGGTCACCGTCGATAAACAGACGGTTCCACCACTCAAATGAAAGCAGCGACCAGATCAAGAGGCGATGATTGGCTTTCCCAGAAATGTGCTCCTCGATTATTCGCTCCAGATACTCCGGCTGGAAATAGCCGCGATCCAGACTGCGTGGAGACAATATCGTTGACCGGATATATTCGACCAGCTGATTCATGTACCAGGATTGATCCGGCGCACTGAACCCCTGCTTGCGGTTTTCTATGATCTCAGCCGGCAGAATTCCAGTCATAGCCTTCCGAAGCAGATACTTGCCGCTGAGGTTGATATCTCGTTTAACCGCTTCACTCCAGGTCTTATTGATGAGATACTTTCCCGGTATCTGCATGGCCAGGTCAACCAGTTCATTGTCCAGGAACGGCAACCGGGATTCCAGCGAATGCGCCATGCTTAACTTGTCTTCGATCACGAGAATGCCGTGCAGAAATGTCCGGGCATCAAAATGCAGCGCCTGCTTGAGATTGGTATCGCCGCACGTCTGATGGCAAATCTCATTGAATGAGTCACGCGCGCTGTAACCGCCCATCCGCTGCATCGATTCAGCCGTAAAGAAATCCGGCTTGTCGGAATCATGCACCAGTCGTGACCAGTATTGGTAGAGCGAGCGTTGGAAGTCGGTGCAGGATCCCTCACCCAGAACATCATAGCGCCAGGGATAACCGCCAAAAATCTCGTCTCCCCCGGCTCCGGCCAGTACGACCTTGACGAATTTGCTTGCGAGTTGCGACAAGTAATAATGCGGATAGGACATGCCGACCCGAAGGTCCTCGGCGTGCCAGATCACGCGCGGAAGTGCCCATTCCAGGTCTCCGGCATGGATCACCATCTGATAGTGTTCCGTCCCAAATTCGCGGGACATTAGCTCAGCCTTCTGCCGTTCATCAAAGAAGTTCTCAATGCTGGTTGCGGTGGCGATATCAAACCCGCCGGTGAAGGTCATCAGACGCGGAATAGTGCGAGATGCCAGAGCAGTGATGGAACCGGAATCAAGGCCGCCGCTGAGATAACTTCCCACCGGCACATCAGCCACCAGCTGGCGCTTGACTACTTCCTGCATTAAGGATCGAAGTTGCTCGGTGAATTGCTTCTCACCGCGATCCGGTCCCTCATGGAAATTGTAATCCCAGTACTTGCGGCGAATCGGGGCGCCTTCTTCGAAAACGAGATAGGTTCCCTGTTCGAGTAGATTGATCCCGTCGAACATGGTCATTTCGCCGTAGGTATTCTGGAACGTGAAATAGGCGTTGAGGGCCTGATAATTCAGTTTCGGCCGGATGCCGTCGACTTTGAGAAGTGCCTTGACTTCCGATGCAAACGCGAGCAGACCATCCTGGATCGTATAGTACAGCGGCTTGGCACCGTAGCGATCACGGGCGAGTATCAGCCGGTTCTTACGTCCATCCCAGAGTGCGAAGGCGAAAATGCCGTTAAGCTTTGCGATCGCCTCATCTCCATACTGTTCGTACAGGTGCAAGATCACTTCGGTATCGGTTTGCGAAAAGAAGTGGTGTCCGGCTGCTTGTAGTTCGGCACGAAGTTCACGGAAATTGTATATCTCGCCGTTGTAGGTAATCCAGATACCGTTCGCACGGTTGGACATCGGCTGGTGCCCGTTCTCTGTCAGATCGATGATTGAAAGGCGACGGTGTCCGAGTGCCAGGTTGAATTCGCTCGTATTCTGCGAGCCGTACGATCCGGAATTGGCATACGATGGCCGGCGACGATCACTTCCCTGTTCGACCCAGTATCCTTCCGATTTGAACGGTTCATTCCGAACATGGAAATAGACCGCTCCTTCGTCATCAGGTCCGCGGTGAGCAATGGCATCACACATCGGCTTGAGACAATGAGCCGGAATTGACTTACGTTGTAGATGATACATGCCGGCGAAGCCGCACATACTGTTTCCCGCCTACTGCATTCCTATGCTAGTCGTTTGTACGGTATAGATATCGGCACAACTGTGCGATTCTTGAGCAGGCGTAGACCCCTTGCCGCCGGGGAATGTGCGACTAGTGCGCTAGAACTGGCGTGCCCTGACTGGCTGTCAGGTTCTGCCGGAGCCCCCTGAGCCGTCCCCCGGAATACGGTGACACGCCGCACAGCTCCATTTCGGCCGCTTTGAGTCCTGCCGCATGAAGCTCGATAACCGGCCTGATCCCCAGATCGGCCAGCGTGCGCCACATCCGCTGGGGAGAGAGCGGCCGGTCCGGCAGCACAGTCCATCCAGCGTCTGAAAACGGCGCAATCTCCAGCCCGCCCACAAACTGGACCAGTGTTGCGCCCGCCATTTTGCTCAGACCGGTGAGGATTTCTTTGGAGTCCGGATTTCCGGATCGATTCCAGTAGTCTATATAGATGACGGCATCGAGTGGCATCGCTGCCTCCAGGGTCATCTCTTCCCAATTTCGGTAGGCCGACACCTGTGCGCCGAGTCGATGCAATTCACCTATTACGTGCGGCGTAAACAGATTGTCCCCGATCACCCCAATGCGCGACCTGAGAACTTCAATCTGGTGCTCAAACAGCATTTTCGCCACGAGGTGGCCGCTGTACCGAAGCACATCCACCAGCGGATGATCTTCATTGGTCCCAACCAGCGCAATGCCGCGTTCTTCACAAGCGGCAAGATCAATCTCCCCCGGCCGCGCTTCGCGGGCATCATACATAAGTGAAATGACTGAGCCCTGTTTGAGCCGGGCGATGAAAGAAGCGTCAAGTGGCCGTAGTGGTCCGAGATTGGTAATAACATCCGCCTTACCACACTCGGCTGCAATCCGACTGGCAATTCTAATCTTCTGTTCGACCCCGCAATTTCGGGCGACCTCGCGTGTCGCTTCAGCGGCCTCGGCATAGGACCCAAAAGGTGAATCGGCGGCCACCGCTTCAACCTGTGCCCCTGCGACTGCCGCTATCGACGCCGTCACTGCAAACGGTCCGGTCGCTGCTTCAGTCAGTACAACCTTGCCCCGCAAGTCCAGAGCTAAGCTGGTGACAACTTCGTCAATGATGCGGCGCGCGCGTAATAAGTCTCTCGACGTCCAACTCATCATCTTCCCACCGGCATCAGTTCGGACAGTTCAAGGTGCTTAACCTGCTGGCGTTTGTAATTCTCCCAGAGCCAGTCTTCCGGCCTGACCCCCAGTCTGAGGCGTATTGTCCGCCATCTGTCCCCCGGACGGAATTCTTCGGATTCCCCTTCGAATCGACCGAGCGACAACACCAAAATGTTCGAACCGCACTGAATCCAGGATTCTCCGCTGATTCGCACGTTCTTCAGCACCTGTCCCGGCACCGCTCTGTCCAGACTCGATCCCTTTTCCACCCGACTCTTGAGGAGCATGAGCTTCTTCACTTCCCCTTCGTACCTCATATAGCAATAGGCGCCTGCAAACGGGGCGCCCGAGGCGCGAATGAGAGCATCAATCTGTTCGGCCGACTGTGCCCAGTCGACATAGCCGTCTTCGGGAAAGCGCGGATAACATCTGAACCCATCGGGATCACCCGCATTGGCGACCGCCAGCCTGAATTTCGGATCGCTCTGCAATGTGGTAATCGCCTGGGCGAACAATTCCGGAGTGGATCTCTGCATCCAGTCGTAAACTTCGCCAATCGTTGATTCACTGTTCAGCGGAAATTTCGCCTGGGCTATGATCTCGCCGCAGTCCAGCTCCTCCGGCACCATTCGGTGGACCGTCAGAGCAATCTCCTTCTCCCCTGCCAGAATGGCCCAGTTGGGGCAGGCATTGCCGCGGTATTTCGGAAGGTCACCGGCATGAGCATTCAGAATGCCATATTTGAAAATGTCCAGATGCTTCTGTTTGAGCACTGAAACCCAGTTGACGCTGACCGCTATATCTGTTCGGGCCAATACGGCTACTATTTCCGGATCGTCCAGCCGGGTCGTGATAAAGATCGGGACACCGAGTTCGGCCGCCAATTCTTCGAAATGGCGCTCCGTCCGGCTGTATTCCGGGGCCGCCGGAGCGGTGATGATCGCTGTGACCACATGTCCCGCCTTCGTCAGCGTGACAATTGTGTCATACAGCATCTGTGTTCGTCCGATAGCTGCTACATTCATCGTAACGGCTCCTTTTCCTTAACGAAACAGTTCCGGATAATCGACCGAAAGGCCATGGTAGATCACATCGTATAAATACCAGTACTTCTGGACCAGGTTGCGGGCATCAAACAGCGGCCGCACCCACTCCCGACAGGCCAGTCCGGTTTCACGCGCCTTGGCGGGATTACGAACCAGGTCGTTAACGACATCATAGAGGTTGTCCGCCGACGCGTTCGGAACCGGAGACTCCGGGTAGATCAGGCGGGAGAAATTGTCCACGCCACAGATCGGAACCAGCCCCATGGCTGCCGACTCAATCGCGTTCAGGCCAAAGACCGTCAGTAGTGAGACAATGTGAATGTGACAACTGCTCTTGATCCGCATGCACTCCGCGTTGGTCACGTTCTCGATCAGCACCGATTCGACATTCTTCTGTTCCGATGCCAGACGGTTCATCGTTTCCAGTATCAGATCGGTCCGTTTGATCTTCCGATAATTGGCGCTGGAAGGTGCGTGGCAGATTCTGATCTTGTCGAGACTGTCCCAATTGACCTGTGGCTGCTGGTCCATCTCCAGCATATAGGGCTGGATATGGTAGTAGCTGGCGGGCAAGAGGCGATACATCGTCAGATCGACAGCGGTAATTGCAGGGAACTGTGTCTTGGCGTGAAATTCCGCTACCTGCTTGCCATTGTCTCTGAGTTCACTTCCGTAGTACTGGAAGACGCAATTCTGCGGCGAAATCAGTTTGTTCCAGTCGATGCCCGGGAATTCAAACAGCCCCCGGCCAAAATGGAAGAAGTCCGCCTTCACCATCAACTGGCATGCTTCGGTGAGCGCTTCCTGATCTGAAATCCCTTGTTGGTTTGTTATGAGAATGTCCCTGTCGTACGACAGGTAGTCATCCTGGAGAATGACACAGCGAGCGGCGTGATTGGTATATTTGTTCAACGCACGCATGAGTGCGGTGCACTGGCCGGCGATATTGAAATCTGAGACAATGAGTATCCGCATCCCCCCGGTCTTGCTCGGGGCACCTTCAGGAACTTCCTTCAGGAACGGATCGTTCGACGCCGTCGGTTTCAATATCCGTCGAGGATATCGCTCCCAGCCCGGTGCAAAGAAACCGTCTCGATAATACCCTTCGCGACTGGCGATCTCAGCAACCAGCTTGTCATCTCTCCCCTTCTGGCAGATCAGCAGTTCCAGTGTGTCGCGGTCCCGACGATTGAGTGTGGTCGACCCATACCAATCCCCAAGCCTTTTCAGCTGCGCTGAGCTCAGGTGGTTGATCGAGTTCAGAATCTCAAGAAGTGGGCCGCCCAGAGTAATCGGCTTCCTTTCCAACATCACGTCAAGCAGACTCGCGACCTGTGAATCCTCCAGTGCAGTAATCGCCTGGCGCAGGAATGCCGAATCGGTCTCGTCCCAGTTATCCGATGTCAGCCGAAGAATCAAATACGGAAATGCGTATCGTCCGACCGAGACCAGATCCTTCTCAGGAATCTGTGCCAGAACCGGCACAATGTTCTCAGCAGCAGCGGCCATGCCGGGATCCGCAACGAGTGCTCGCGTGAACAGTGCGATGGCAGCCTCGCGCTTTCCGGTCTTGAAGGCGATAACGCCGAGATTGTTCAGGGTAATTCCGTGTGTCGGACAGATTTCCAGAACGCGATGGAACTGCTTCTCCGACTCGGCAAAATTGCCCTCGGCAAAGAGCTGTTCTCCCTCGCGAACGAGTTGATCCAGGTGTGAATCAGGCGAAGCCACCCGGCTGTGCGCATCCAATGCGACCTCTGTGTGAGCCATGTCCTAATTATCGTCACACGCCCCCCGAACCTTAACCCCCTGTGCGACCGCCATTTTGGGGCCGTTGGACGGTGTCGCATGGCCTAATCTTTTCCCCCGACCGGCCGATATTCTGAATAGGACTAGTCAATTCCAGAGGAAGGAACCAGATGGACTTACGCGGCAAGCGTATCCTGGTCGTTGGCGGAGCGGGGTTTATCGGCTCACACATCGTCGACCAGCTAACCCGCACAGATGTGTCGGAAATTGTAATCTACGACAACTTCTGCCGTGGTACTCGTGACAACCTCGCGAATGCCCTGCGCGACCCCCGGGTCTCTGTTTTTCCCATCGGAGGAGACATCCTCCAGACCGATATCCTGACCAAAGCTATGGTCGGAATCGATGGCGTCTTCCACCTAGCGGCCCTCTGGCTCTTGCAGTGCTATGACTACCCCCGCTCAGCCTTCGATGTCAACATCCGCGGCACGTTTAACGTGATCGAGGCAGCGGTCGCGGCCGGAGTGAAACGGGTAGTATACAGCTCAAGCGCCTCGGTGTATGGCAATGCGCTCGAGCTCCCCATGACCGAATCCCACCCTTACAACAACGATACTTTCTATGGCGCCACCAAAATCGCCGGCGAGCACATGTTCCAAAGCCTCGGGAAGCGATACGGACTTCCCTGGGTCGGTCTCCGCTACATGAATGTCTATGGACCCCGCCAGGATTACAAGGGAACGTACACAGCCGTCATGCACAAAGTCCTGGACCGAATTGAGTCGGGCCAATCACCGCAAGTATACGGGGATGGAAGTCAATGCTATGACTTCATCGATGTCTCCGATGTTGCCCGCGCCAATATTCTGGCGATGCAGAGTGACTCTTCGGCGACCTGTTACAATGTCGGCCGCGGAATTGGGACTTCGATCAAAGAGCTGACCGAACTGCTGCTGCGGCTCTCCGGGACCGAACTCCCGATTGAATACCTGCCACAGGGGCAGACGTTTGTCACCAATCGCATTGGCTGCCCGCGTCGCGCCGAAAAGGAACTCGGCTTCAAATGGCGGGTCGGGCTCGAAGAAGGAATGGCCGGCCTGATTTCATGGCGGAAATCCAAACAATCACTCTCCCCGCTTGTGCCCGCGTAATCCATTCCGACTGTAACCCAAATCAAAAGGCCCGAACTCTCCTGGAGTCCGGGCCTTCTCTTGTCCTTTGGTCTGACGGATTAACTCAAGCCTACCATTTTCATGAATGTCTCCGCCTTCGAGTATTCGACTTTGAGCTGTTCGCCGTACGTATGCAGCTCAGCTTCAGTTACCTTCATATACTCCAGTACCCGATTATCCACGGTACCGATGAGGTGGGATTCCTGGAAGCTGTCATAGTAGGCGGACTTGGCAACGAAATTGGCGAGATAGACGACGTAGGCTATCGGGTCGCTGGTTTCATCCAACTGCGGACTGTGATGATAGGTGATCGCCTCGATAATCTTATGCGGGAGTTTCCACTGACCGGCCAGTATCGAGCCGATCTGAGTGTGGTTGTATCCAAGTACGTTATCTTCGACCATGTACGTTGCCGAGGTCGTGTCTTTGAGCCTGGCCTCGTCGAACGACTTGTATTCCGCCGGCAGGAAGCAACAGAGGACGATTTTCCCTATGTCATGGAGCAGGCCGGCCGAAAATGCGGCGTCCGGGTCAACCATGCCCCGGCTGTGCATGCGTCTGGCCATAATTCGGCTGCAGAAAGCGGTAGCCAGCGAGTGGCGCCAGAAACGCTCCTGAAATTCTACATCGACCGACTTCCCTTTGAACATATCCAACACCGACGCCGACAGGACAAGGTTGCGAACAGCCTCCATTCCGACGATTACCACGGCTTCCTTGACGGTTTCGATTTCCCGGTTGAGCCCGTAGAAGGCCGAGTTAGTCAGTTTCAACACCTTGACCGACATGGCCGGATCTTCGGAGAGAATGGATGCAATCTGACCCGCCGATACCTTGGGATCGGCGATTACCTTCTGTATCTGATGAAAGACAATAGGAGGTGTGGGAAGATTGCGAATGTTGGAGATGACTTGTTTGACTTTATTGTCGATTACTGCGGTCGTCATGGTTATGTCCTAACGGTAGCCTCACGGGCGCAGATCGTCACTCAGGCGATCGATGATCTGACCGATGATATCCGGCTGACCGTAATACCCGGTTTGAATTTTTCTTCTAACCTCTTCAATCTTATTTCGGCTGATCAGAAGATCAGCTTGAGCCGCCGTCCCCGATTCATCCTGGCCCGATTTGGCCCGGATGATTTCCTGGCGAGCGCTGTCGGCCAGCCCAGACAACTGGGCCATTCCTAAATCGGTTGTGGGCACGCTTTCCGGTAGTACGGGAGTCCTCTGCAGCGATTCGGGACCCTTGCCGCTCCCCTTTTCCTTGCCTCGATGGCGTTGCGGTTGCTTCTGCTTCTCCATATCTACACCTCCTACTCCTATGGTAGTAGCTACGGTCATTCAGGCCCGGTCAGACCGGACCCGAACTCGTTCCTATTTCTTGCCGTCCACGAACCGGGAGACCGGTTCCTGGTTCTGCAGGTAGTTGAACACCTTGCCGCTATTCTGCAAAGTTTCAAGCTCCTGCCTGATGCGTTCATGCCGGTCCCGAACGTACTGCTCGTTGTCGCCGACCAGCACGAGGTTTTTCTTGACCAGCGTCACAATACAATTGACCAGCTTCTTGATTTCCGGATGGACCGAGGCAACTTTGAACGCCTGAGGGTGTCGGTCCTTCAGAGCGCCAATCTTGTTCTCGGATTCGCGAATGCGCACATGGCATCGTTCTATCTCGGAAAACAGGTCGAGCAGGTTTTCATCGGCGTCATACTTGATCAGATCGCGCTGCTTGTCCAGAAGGATATACAGCGACTGATAGAATGAATATTCGTCATTCAGTATCTTGAGCAGGTCGCGTTCAATCTGAGTTATCGTATTCTCTGCCATGGGTATCTCACTCACGCCGACATCACGATCGACCGACCGCTCTTCTCATCCGGTTCTGTTTCATTGAATCCGGTGTGACCGGCTGCGCTCTTCTCATTGGCGCGGACGCCTTCCCAGCCGTTCCGCAGGTTCTTCAGAATCTTGATGCATGATTCAAGGTGTGTGATGTTCTTGGTGGCTTCGATCGCGTCGAACTCACTCAACATGAAGACATACATACGTCCAAGATTGGCCGCAACGTCACCGCCGTCCTCAAAATTAAGCGTGGTGTACAGGTGGACGATGAACTTCCGGGCTTTCTCCACTTCGGCATACGCATTCGTGTTGTCACCGTCGGTGTACAGACGATGCGCCGCTTCCAGGCTGGTCTGCGCACCGGTATATACTTTGAGAATCAATTCCACCTGGGACCGTCCCAGGGTGTCAACATCTGCATACGTACTGATCTGGTGATTCATGACTTCGCTCCTATGCGTTTATCCGTTACTCGAACTGCTTCCGTTCCATCCCCAGTTCGCGTTTATGCTGTTCAGCTGGCCGGTGAGCCATTGTTGCTGCGAACTGAGTTGCTGAAGGGCCGTTTCCATGGCGTTAAATCTCGTAAAGAGGTCTTCCCGCTTGGTGGCAAGACGGGCGTTCATTTCTTCTATCCTGGCTTTAATGGAGTCGACCTGAGTCTGATAGCTCTTTATCTGCCGGTCGATCATACCGTTGCCGGAAGCCGTGAAGCTGTCCAGCAGGTCGTTGAGTTTGGCACCGATACCCTTGGCCAGCGTTATCGTTCCCTTGGTGCCGTTTCCTACCTGCGATTGATCCAGCGTGACACGGATTTTCAATCCGGCGGTGTTGGCGTTGGTGTCTTTGGCAGTG
>JBATNE010000257.1:0-1760 GCA_049290195.1 Candidatus Zixiibacteriota bacterium | reverse complement strand
GCCGACCATAAGGTTCGTGCGGAAGTTACATCACAAAGCCATCAGTGGTTCTTTTCTACTTATTTTTCGAATTACTTAACTCATGCCACTGCTGACCTGCACCGTGACCTGTTTTCAATAACTGAAGATGAAACCCTGCCACTAGCTGTCATCGTGGCATTCCGAGGATCGGCAAAATCTACAATATTAACAATGAGCTACCCAATATGGGCGGTGGTCGGACGACAGCAAAAGAAATTCGTGTTAATTGCCAGTCAGACTCAATACCAAGCACGAGTACACCTAACTAATATTAAGCGTGAACTTGAAAGCAACGAGCTACTGGCCAATGATATGGGCCCGTTCATAGAGCAACGTGAAGAATGGGGATCAACATCCCTGTACATACCAAAGTACAACGCTAGAATCACGGCAATTAGCACCGAACAAAGTGTGCGAGGTATTCGACACGGTGCCTTTCGACCTGATTTAATCATCGCCGATGATGTCGAAGATATGGCGTCGGTAAAAACTCGTGAAGGGCGCAACAAAACTTTTGATTGGTATACGAGCGAGATTATCCCAGCTGGCGATACCTACACTAAGCGTATTGCAGTCGGCAATCTTCTGCACGAAGACTCACTACTCATGAGACTTAAGGAGCGTATCGAAAACCATGAAATTGACGGCATATATCGTGAATGGCCTATTGTACGCTCAGGCGCAAGTTTATGGCCCGGCAAATATCCCGATAAAGCAGCGATTAATAATCTAAGGCGAAATGTTGGTAACAAAATTGCTTGGGAGCGTGAATACATGCTTCGTATTATTCCTGACGAAGATCAGGTTATTGATGCCAAATGGATGCAGTACTATGATGAGCTGCCTGAAAAGACAGAAGACAATGAATATATCAATTCGTTCTTGTCTGTTGACCTTGCGATATCCCAGAGCGCAACAGCTGACTATACGGCTATAATCATAATCCATGTATTTGGGTTCAAGCCCGAAAACCGTCGCTACTATATTGATAAGAAATTTATTAACAAAAAGATCACTCACCTCGCAACGCTCGACACCATTGCTTCGTTGTATCAAGCCGTAAATGCAGATTCAAAACAAGTGCCAATAGTATTAGTCGAGCAAGTTCAGTACCAAGCAGCGGTAATTGAACAACTCAACGACCGTGAGATTAAGTCTAAAGGCATCAAAATCCATAACGATAAACGAGCAAGGCTTCAATTGGCAAGTTCGCTCTTTGAGCAAGGTATGGTGTATTTTCCCAAGGAACGTGCAATCGCACCAATAGTGCAACAACTTGTGGGATTTGGCGTTGAAAAACATGACGACCTAGCCGATGCAGTATCGATGGGGCTGAATTACATACAAACCAATGTGAAGTGGGAGGTGGTATTTGGGTTTGCATTCTTGGGGGTCCATGAGGAAATGAATGAATTCTATGGAATTAAATACTTGGACGAGGAGAAAAAAAGACGCTAGCTTTTATTAATCTTTGCGGTACCTTTGCTTTGAAAGGAATATGATGAACGAATTAGATAAGAAACGAACAGGAACAAGCTTTAAGGGCTATATGTATGCTCAGTACGACCAATTGGTTGCTGTGTTCGGTCTGCCAAGGCAACCGCATCACTCCGATAATAAAATTGATGTTGAATGGATTATTGATACACCCTACGGCGTTGCTACTATTTATAACTATAAAGATGGTAAGGCCTATCGAGGTGAATCAGGTCTCAACCCCGAACAAATATACGAGTGGC
>JBATNE010000256.1:0-5971 GCA_049290195.1 Candidatus Zixiibacteriota bacterium | reverse complement strand
ACTGAGGGGGAAGCGATCGGGGAGGACGGGCAGGTGTATGCGGTGTCGAGCGGGGTGTGTCTTGAGGCGAAGCCGGAGTTGAAGGAGAAGTTGAAGGGGTCGGTGGAATAGTGGTTGATTGGGATTTGATTGAGGCTGTCGGGCAGAGGCGCCCGACAGCACATTCTTGAGTCGAAGGACAGCGCCGACAGCACATTCAAGTGCGGCGAGTCACTAAATCAGAATCGGCATTGGAGTTGCTCTGACTACAGTATGGAGCAAAAACCACAGCCGATTTTGTGCTATATAGGGTCGTATATCAATCCGGAAATCGATCCGTTTCTCGAAGCCAATGGCTTCTGTCACGGCCTGATTCTGTTCTCCGTGCCGGAACTTGGGCTGCTCTTTCGGTGTCGCGCCGATGGGGAGTTGATCGATCTGGAATTCGGATCATTCTTTTCACTCTTACGATTCCTCAAACAATACCTGGCGGACGACACGATCAAACGGCTCAGGGTGCTGTCATCGAACCCGGAGTTCGTGTTCAGCTTCAAGCCGGAATCGAAACATCTGGCCAAAGGTTCGACCCGCGAGAAAATGCTGAAAGAATACGCGAAAGAGTATACGCTGGAGATCGGATATATCGAGCCGCGGAAGAACAGATGCTATCTGTCGCCGGGGGAATATCCATCGATGCCTGAAAACAGCGCGCCGATCTTGAAACCGACCGTGAAGAACGACACGAAAATCGACTGCAAACCGTTCCAGCGGGGGATCAGGCTGTAATGCATCGGGCAATACAATCGGTTGCACAATTTGTGAAGTTGGCCATGATCGAGGGTAAATCGACGGCCATGACCTGCGAAGTTGATAGGGGACTGATTCCCATAGATCGAAGAAGAGCGGTTACGGGATAACAGCTTAAGGATGTCTCGTCGATGAGGCATACAGCTTGCTTAGATCGGATACATATGACTGGCTCCCTGCTTTCACAGATTAGGATTGTTGAGACAGATCGGATACTGCCGTTCGAATGGCTGGCGTCCGACCCGCCCGGGTTGGAAATGTCCGGCGATGACGCCCGATATGTCAGACATCCGTTCCCCGTGCTCGACTTGCAGGAAGGGAATTACCTTCTGCTCGACCACACCGACAGGTTCATGCAGCTCACCGGCTCAGGGCTGGTGCACATGCCGGTACAGGTCTGCACAAGAAAGAGCCTGCATGTAGTCGGGGGACGGCTGGGGCTGGTGGATTTTGACAGAGATGCCTTGCAAAGATTGGCGGCGCGATATCCGGATCAGATTGTGCTCTCGGTGCCGGGAGATTCGCCGAATGGATATATCGCCGGGTTGATAGAATTTCGAGATGGAGAAGCGATCCCGATATACTTCAGGGATTCAAGCCGATCGGGCTGTGCGGGATCGGTGGATCTGTTCTTCCGGTCGATCCGGCAGCATGGGGATTATCTGCCGGTGGTGGAGCAGGGGGACCATGCGGAGGCGATCTTCAAAGCGGCGACGTTCAGCGCCTTTTTGACGATGCCGCCGGTGAGTCTGGAATCACTTGAGACAGCGGCGACCGCGGACCGTCCGTTCCCGCCGGGATTGATCTCGGTGCAAACGGAATCGCGGGTGTTCTATGTCGATTTCCCGCAGTCAGTACTCCGATCGGATATTCCGGTGAGGGAGAAAGAGGCGTTCTTGCGGGACTTGCTGCTTTTGAGGGAGCAGTCCAGGAGGACATCGCATTACCAGGGTCAGATATATATCTTGAATCGATAGATCCCACCCCCGACCGGGCCGCAGACGGTCCTACATTATAGACCTACAAGGTCGATATCAGTACAAAGCAACAGCCCCGGGCTCGAACGAGCGCGGGGCTAGTAGTTTTGGGTAGCTGCGGGCCGTGGCTTAGCCGAGCTTATTGACGGCGAGGGCGAGTCGCGATTTGTTGCGCGAGGCGGTCGACCGATGGATGATCTTCTTGGTAGCGGCCTGGTCGATCAGCTTGAAGGCTTCGTTCAACTTGGCAGCCGCGTCGGTCTTGTTCTCCAGGGAACGGACGTCTTTGATGGCGGCGCGGAGTTTGGAACGGAAGGCGCGGTTTCTTTCGCGCTCTTTAGCCGACGTTTTCATGCGCTTATCGTTTGACTTGTGGTTCGGCAACGCAGTATCCTTTCATGTTATCTGACAATGTTTAGCGACGGAATATACGTAGAACAGGATAGATTTGTCAACCACGCCGGTCCACAAAAGCTCATTCGTCCGCTCCGCCTGGCTGGTGGCCATGGGGACCGCTTTTTCCCGGGTTTCCGGGCTAGTTCGTGAACAGGTAATGGCTTACTACTTCGGCGCCGGGATGGCGACCGATGCCTATGTCACCGCCTTTCGAATTCCCAACCTACTGAGGGACCTTTTCGCCGAGGGGGCGCTGTCATCGTCGTTTGTCCCGGTTTTCAAGGAAAAGCTGGTTAACAAGACCGAGGACGAGGCATTCCATCTGGCCAACGTGGTGGTAACCGCCATGCTCCTGGTGCTGGGGGTGGTGACGCTTCTGGGGATAGTGGGAACCAAGGCGATCATTTTCCTGACCGCGACCGGATTTGCGAATAACAAAGAGAAGTTCGACCTGACGGTCAACCTGACCCAGATCATGTGGCCGTTTTTGCCGCTGGTGTCAATCTCGGCGCTGGTGATGGGGATGCTCAACTCGTTTGAGCGGTTCGGACTTCCGGCACTGGCTCCGGCGATGTTCAATGTCGGCAGTGTCCTGACGGTGATCGTGCTGTACAATTTCTTCGACGCTCCTATTTACACGATGGCAATCGGCGTTTTGGTCGGAGGGATTGGGCAGATCGCGGTGCAGTTACCAACGCTGAGGCGAATTGGGTACCGGTTCAAGTTCCGATTGCAACTGCTTGACGAAGGGCTTCGGAAAATGGTCCGAATGTTCACGCCGATGATGATTGGGCTTTCGGCGGGACGGATCAACATTCTGTTGTCGACTCTGCTCGTTTCGTTTCTCTCTGAAGGGTCGATGTCATACCTCAACTACGCCTTTCGCCTGATGCACTTCCCGCTTGGAGTGTTCGGTGTGGCGCTTGGGACAGTGGCGTTGCCACGGGCGACGGAGATAGCCAGTCGGGGAGACATGGATGGGCTGGGGAAGACGTATCGCGAAGCATTGAATATGAGTCTGATGCTGATGATACCATCGGCGCTGGCGCTGGCGCTTTTGGGGCATCAGTTCGTGTCGGTCGTATATCGATACGGGGCGTTCTCCAGTGAGCATGCATCGAATACCGCCCTGGCTCTCTTGCATTATTCCTATGGAATAATCGGGATGGGAGCGGTCCGAGTCACGGCACCGGTGTACTACGCACTCGGGGATGCCAAGCTCCCGATGAGGGCATCGATTATTTCAGTGGTCGTCAACATGCTGTTGTACTACCCGCTGATCAAGACCATGGACTTTGCCGGAGTGGCGGCGGCGACATCGCTGGCGAGCCTGGTGAATTTTGGCATACTCTTGTACTTCCTCCCGACCAAGGGTGTGCCGTTCCACTTCACTGACTTCTTTATGAAGTTGATCAGAATAATACTGGCGGCCGGTCTGGCCTGGACTGCGGCGCGGTTCTTGCCGATGGGGTGGGTCAGCGGAACGGGTATTTGGGCTAAAATAGAGTTGGCCGTCATTCCGCTGGTATTGGGTTGTGTGTTGTATATTGGATTCTGTTATGCATTGGGGGTGTCTGAAATGAAACAGCTGATGCGGGCGATTTTCAGACGTCGGGGATAGGTTTGGGGTAGCCGCGAAAGCGGCCTGGTGAAAACCATTCAGTTCGGGGATTGGTGTTACCGCTGTGGGGCGGAAGTATCCAGCATTAGTCTCGTTGGCGTTTGTCGTCGCGGGAATTGTGGTTGCCGACCTGACGCATCTGCCTTCAGGTCTGTTTCTGCTATTGGCTCTTGCCGCCATTCTCTGTTCATCATTGGTCATCTACAGAAATCAAGGCTGGTTCTTTGGTCTGGTCGGCCTGGCGCTGTTCGGCATTTCCGGGTACCACTTTGCCATTGACTGCTACGATCTCACACCGAGGCACATAGCCCGGGTTATCGATGAATCACGAACGGTACAGATATTTGGCACCGTGTCTGACTGGCCCGAGCTCAAGGCGAACCTCACGGAAATAGTCATCGAAGTTGATTCGCTTGGAGGGGAAGTTCAGGCAGGAGTGGAAGGGGCACTTCTCTTGAAAGTGACCGACACTACTACGGCGCTCCAGAGAGGGGATCGGGTCGAATTTTACGGCCGGATTTATCCGGAGGTAGGGGGAGAGAATGGTGGGGAGCGGTTTGACTATCGACGGCATCTACACCTGAGGGGCCTGTTCGGTGTTGTTTATCTCCCTACGTTGCTTGATGTCCGGATTGACCGGCGATATCAATTCGGCCTGTTTGCCCTGGTGGATCAATTGCGGGATGCAATTCGGAGCATTTTCTACGAGTATCTCTCTCCCGATGCCGCGGCGTTGGCAGCCGGTTTCCTGATCGGCGAGACGCGGAACATCCCGGTCGAAGTGTATCAGTGGTTCCGGGACAGCGGGACGCTTCACCTTCTGGCGGTTTCCGGATCAAATGTCGCTCTCGTCTTGCTAGTGATCATCTTTGTGCTTCGACCATTCGGATTTTCCAACAAAGCCCGTTCGATCGTCCTTCTGATATCGATCGTTTGTTTTGCGATGCTTTCCTACGGAGAACCATCGGTACTGAGAGCATCCATCATGGCGGCACTGGTGATCCTGGGGAGAGGACTGAAGCGGAGATATGATCTGAATCATATAGTCGCAGTAGCGATGCTGATCATTTTGCTGTGGTCGCCGGCGCAACTCTACGATATCGGATTTCAACTGTCCTTTGTCACCGCATGGGGGCTGGTGTTTTTCGTGCCACGGGTAGCTGCGCTGTTCGAAGGGTTTCACAATCGCCGCTGGTATCGGTATATCGCGTTTCCGTTGATCATTTCTTTGGTGGCTCAGATATGCTCGACGCCGCTTACGGCGTATTACTTTGGACGGGTGCCAGTCTGGTCTTTAGCTGCCAATCTGGTGGTGGTACCAATGGTGAGTCTCGATGTGCTGGGGATCATGGCACTCCTGTTTGCTACAGCGATCGCTCCAACGCTTGGTCTGGCGGCCGGTTCACTATTGGATCCACTGATGCACTGGACAATAGATCTGGTCAGGCTGTTTGGAGCATCGAGCCAGTCGCTTGGATCGTTCAGTTCGCTTCGGGGAAGCGATTGGGGATGGGGAGCAATAGTCGCCTTCTACTGTCTGATAGTCCTGGCCGGATTTGCCCTAGCCAAGAGATGGGCCAGACGCACGGTTGTAATCCTATTTCTTTCGGTCACCGTTTTCGGTTTGACGGTGGCGACAGCGAACCACTGGACTCCACAGCACGAACAACTGGTCGTCACGCGAGTACCGGGGGGAGTGGCAGGTATCAGGTATTTCCCAGGGTCCGGCAACGCGGACATAATTGTAACCGGTCTGGCTGAAAAGGAGTACCCAGTTGACGAACGAGTGTTCGGGCCGCTTTTGAAGTCGAAGGGGATTGCCAAGGTCCAGAAGTTGATTATCCTCGGCGCCAGTTTCGGCGCTCTGGACGATCTGGTTCGGTTTGGCCAATCGTATCGGGCGGACTCTGTTTATGTACCGGTTCTACTCAAGCACAGCTTCAAAGATGCGTTAGTCTTGTCCGGGCTCGATTCGACCCGAGGTGTTACGGTGGCATATTTCGGATCGGGCATTCAGGATTCTGTCCGGCCCGGCTATTATCTCTCAACCGGTTCGGTCCTGTTACGAATGCAGGGGAGTGAGTACTTGTTTATCCGATCGGGGGATGTTAAAGAGATACAATTGCGGAGTCGTGCAGGGGAGACGGTCATTACCGGAGGAAGCTTTGGCCCGAGTGCTTCGGAATGGGAG
>JBATNE010000255.1:0-24306 GCA_049290195.1 Candidatus Zixiibacteriota bacterium | reverse complement strand
CTTTGGTACCGATCCAGTCAAATTCAAACGTAAAGTACTTATCCATCCCCCACGAGATCACGGCTGAGTGGAGTCCCTCTTGTCGTTCCGGAGGCGCCCAGAGGATTCCACATCCGCGTGGAGCGTAGGCCCACTTGTGAAGATTCCCGACATACCAGTCAGCGCCAATATCGGCAAGATTGAGCGGAATAGCTCCGGGGGCATGGGCGCCATCGACCAGAACAGCCACCCCAGCCTTGTGGCACATCTGAGTGATCTCTTTGATCGGCATCAGAAGGGCTGATTCGGACGTAATGTGGTCGATAATCGCCATTCTGGTTTTGAGGGTAATTCCTTTTTGGATAATCGAGATTACTTGATCGGGGGAACTGATATCCGGCGGGATGGTGACGAACTTGACGACCGCATTCTGTTCCCGGGCTACGTACTGAGCGGCATTGACAATCGCACCGTAGGCGACATCCATAAACAGAATCTCGTCGCCGGGTGAGAATTTGAACGATCGAAGGATCGCGTTGATACCAGTGGTGGCATTATCGACAAATACAAGGTCATCGCCGCGCACACCGAGGAACTCCGCGACTTTGTCAGCGGCCAGTCGAATGCGGGGCTTGGTGGAATACGTGACACCTGACTGTGAGAGGAGATCGCGCAGCATGAATTTCGATGGCTGGCGCTCCATTTCATCACGGAGCTGTTGCTGCGCCTGCAGGACAGGACGGGGAGTCGCACCGACGGTGCCGTGATTCAAATAAATGATATCTGGGTCAAATGCCCACGAACTGAGCATGGACCGGCCAAAATTCGGCATTATTCGGGTTTCCTTTCCATACGCCAGGACAGCACTAGATGGAGCGGACAGTCATCGCAAGCGGGTCATCGATCAGGATATGTTCCTTGATCGTGTATGCTTCGGCGTACTGCACGCCGACCAGCTGCCCGAGCTGATGGCCCCGAGTGTGCATGAGGTCATATATATTGGTGCCGGGGGCGAAGATATTCTTCCCCCCGCTTGAGAAAAAGTCATACAGGTTGAGCGCCCCTTTGAGCGCGTTCTTCATCGTTTCCCCCGTCCCCTGTCCAAATTGCGATTGGTAGGCGCCGACTGCGCGGCACTTCTGCTCGAATTCGTCGGAGATGTCCACCATGAAGGAGTAGTCGGTGTTACGATAATACGAGGCATACAGGATTTTCCGCGGGCGGTGCGGCTCCCCCTCGATAGCGAGCTTCTTCAATCCGGCGAGGAAGCAGGCATCGTATCCTATGCGCGAGCAAGCCAGATGGTCCGGGTGTCTCTGCTCCCAATGCGGGAGGATGACGATGTCCGGCCTGGTCTGTCTGATTGCGGCTGCGACTTTCAACTTGTTGGCCTGGTTGTACTCGACGGCTGAATCTTCCATTTGGAGATTGCCACGATATGCCAGCCCCATGATTCTGGCAGCCTCTTGCAATTCCGCCAGGCGGTCATCGGAAGTACCCAGCGTACCGGCCTCGCCTCGTGTGAGGTCGACTGCGCCGACCGCCTTACCGCGCTTGACCATCTTGATAAGCAATCCGCCACAGGTGATTTCGATATCGTCGGGATGTGCAGCGATTGCAAGTATGTCCAGCTTGACATCAGCCATTGAGAATTTCCTCATAGTAGCGTTCATATTCGGCCACAATCTTGTCGGCCGAGAATTTCTGCAGTGCCAGTTCAGCAGCCGCCTGCTTGAATTGCTTGAGCCGAACGGTATCAGTCAGAAGATTGATCCCCGCCCGTGCCATGGCATTGGTGTCTCCGACCGGGAGCAGGAATCCATCGACTCCGTGGTCGATCACTTCGGTCAATCCGGTGCCGAAGGTACTAATGACCGGCACGCCGCAGGCCATGGCTTCCAGTGCGGCCAGTCCGAATGACTCTTCTTCCGATGGCAGCAGGAACAGGTCGGAACAGGGCAACATCGCCTCTACCCGGCTCTGGTTGCCGAGGAAGATCACTTTGGAAGTGAGGTTGCGCTTGTTGACCTGACGTCTGGCCAGAACCGTGTCAGGACCTTCGCCGATAAGCAACAGCTTGGCCGGTATTTCCGCCTGGATCTTCTCGAAGGTATCGATGACATCGAGAATGCGTTTCACCGGGCGGAAGTTGGATATGTGGGTGATGAGGAATTCATTCGGCTCGGCGAATTCCTTCCGCTGACACTGATTGGTATGCGGCTTGAACCGCTGGGCGTCGAAGAAATTGTGAATGACACGAATCGTCTTATCGACCTTGAATACTTCGGTAGTTTCATCCGCCAGATATCGAGACACCGCGGTGACACCGTCAGAGCAGTTGATGGAGAATCTGGTGATATCGTGGAACGACGGATCGGAACCAACGAGTGTGATGTCGGTGCCGTGAAGTGTCGTAATCGCTTTGGGTATACTCTCCCCCATCGACGCAAGAATCTGCTTGGCCAGAAAGGCGCAGGTGGCGTGCGGGATGGCGTAATGAACATGAAGGACATCGAGCCCCACCGAGCGGGCAACTTCAGCCATTTTTGCCGAGAGCGTCTCGGTATACGGCGGATATTTGAACAACGGATAAGCGGTCGTTTCCACGCCGTGGTAAAAAACGTTCGGCTGATAGCGATCCAGTCGGAACGGGAGGGCATAGGAGACAAAATGCACTTGGTGGCCGCGCATGGCGAGTTGCTGACCAAGTTCCGTTGCAACTATTCCGGAGCCGCCGGCCACAGGATAGCAGGTTATACCTATTTTCATTTAGTCATTCAACTCCGACAGATACAGCAACTGGAGGCTGGTTTGATTGATATCCATGCGATCGTACATAAAAGATATGACGCCGAACCCGTACTTGGCAATGTAATTGCCAATGTTGATCGTGCGGTCCTGGAGACCGCGACGGGGGTGCAAGGCAATTTCCAGGCGGTATATCTTCTCTCGTGTCTCTTTTGATTTCTTCTTATGCGAGGAAAAGACTTTTTCCTCGAGTGCCTTTACGGCGAAGTCAATTTTGCCCGATGTTTGACGGGCAAATTCCACCAGGCTGGGATCGAATGCCAGGGAATCACGGGTGAGTTGGTCGAAGTTCCGGCCAATATCCGCCCGTACGGTGGTGAAACGACTTTCAAGATCGGTTGGAAACGACTTCCCCATCACGCGATTGACCAGCTGCTCGATGTCGCCGGCTAGTTCGATATACGCAATATCGTACTCCGAGAGGACTTTTTCGAATTTCTTCTCAATCAGCGTCACCGTCGGCCGCGACAAGTGGGTTGGAGTTGGCAGTCCAAATTGACTGAACAATGGGTTGAGCTGGGCCAGATAGACGATCTCGGCCGGTCCGCCATACTGGATTACAACCGGAAACAGATATGACTGCATTACCGGCCGCAGGAGGACATCGGGTGTCAGCTGCTCCGGGGCAGTTTCAACCAGACTTCGGAGCTGGGCGGAAGACCAGGACTCACCGCTGACATTGAACGAGCCGTGGGTGCCGGTGGTAATTGGCTTTCTCCCGGTGGAGCCGGTATGGAACAGGTGCGTTGCAGCTTCGGATTTCTCCACCTGCAGTGAATAGCCGGCCTGCAGGATCTGTTCGTTAGTCGCCTGTATGTTCTTACGAACAGCATCGTTGTCTTCGATTAGTTTGCGGAAGAACGGCGCGGCCAGTTTGCTCACCGCGGGATCGGTTGGAGAGAAATAGACGGTGCTGTATGACGCTGTCAAAGCTGCCATCATCTTGCCGAAAGCAGTGACAAAGGTATCGCCCGGCGTGTAGCTCGATTCGATAATGCGATACAGATCGGCAGTGAATTCCGACTCTCCAACAGCAGCGCGATATTGATCGTATACTTCTTTCAGCGAGACTTCATTCGAGAGCTTGACCATCCCTACCGGCAGGTCGACATCCTGATTAGCGTTGTACTTGAAGATATTGAGCTGACCGGCCTGGTTGAGTACTCCCACCTGGCTCACTTCGGCGACATCGTGGTCGTCGCCTGCGATCCAGAAGATCGGCACTACCGGGCGGTTGAGTTCCTTTTCCAGTAGGGCAGCTTTTTTCGCAACGGCGAACGCCTTAAGCTGGACCAGCGTACACTGGGCATACAGGCCTGCCTGCTGGCCGGTGACCACGCAGATCGCTCTGGGGTCGGCCAATTTCTCAATAGCAGCCATCGCAGCGGGGGATGAACCAAATAGCTTGTTCTGGCGCTGGAGGATTTGGATCATCTCGGCACGAGGATAGCTATGCCGGTCGATCTCTTCGACTGTGGATGGTATCCCTCTGGATAAAAAGAACTTTCTGGCCGACGGTTTATCAGCCAGAAAGTCTATGTAGAGCTGTGAATATCCGAGTTCTTTTGACGGTTCGACTAGTTTCTGCAAAGCCGGTTTCCTTCATCAGGCCGGCTTCTGTCCCTCCGTCAATTTCTTGCGGCGGAAGAGGCCGACAAAGTCATCAATCATCGTATATACTACCGGCACGACGATCAAAGTCAACAGTGTTGACGATATGACGCCGCCCACCACCGCGCGCGCCATGGGGGCACGGAATTCCCCTCCGGGGCCAAGTCCGGTGGCCAGCGGAAGCATCCCAAAGCCCATGGCAAAGGTGGTCATCAATATGGGGCGCAACCGGATGGGGCCGGCCAGTAGTATCGCTTCTGTACGTGGAACACCTTTAGCCCGCTGTTGTTTCACGAAATCTATCAACAAAATTGCGTTCTTCGTCACCAGCCCCATCAGCAGCACCACGCCGATCAACGATTGGATGGACATGGACGACCCAATCAATCCAATGAACGCGCCAATCAACGACAGCGGCAGCGAGAGCATGATCGAGAACGGATCCCAGAACGATTCGTACTGGGAAGCCAGGAGCAGGTAAATGAAGATGATGGCAAGGATCAACGCCTTTCCAATACTACCGAATGACTCCTGTCTAATCTGCTCCATGCCGGTCGGCCTGGCACTATATCCAGGAGGAAGCTGCAATTTGTCAACCTCGGCCATAACCAGCTGTGAAACCGTTCCCGTGAACGCGCCAGATGCAACGTTGCACTCCACGCGCACCTCTCGCTGACGGTTGAATCGATCGTATTGGCCGATTTCGGAGCGCTTGGCCAGCTTGGCAACGCGATTCAGAGGAACCAGCAGTTTCCCCCCTTCCGGTCTGTCCTTGCCGCTTTCGATCAGTAATCGGCCGATGTCGTCAGCCGAAGCGCGATACGGTTCATCCAACCGGATTCGTACATCGTATTCCTCGTTCCCCTCTTTATAGCGGGTGGCAACGCCCCCCTCAACCAGGGAGCGGACAGTCATCGGAATAGTCAACAGCGATAACCCGAGGTCATCGGCGGCACTTCGATCCACCGTTACATGGAATTCCGGTTTCCCCTCGGCCATACTGTTGTCAACGTCGACAGCGCCGGGAGTCTGGTTCATGATCCGCTGAATTTGTCGGCTAAGATCGGAGACAACAGCCAGATCTTCCCCTCGCACGGAAATCGTAAGAGCCTTGTCGCTTCCCCCTTCGGATTCGCCATTCGAAACCGCCGCTTTCATCCCCGGGATGTCCTTGATCAAGACACGGACGGAATCGATCAGTTGCTTGGCGGAAAGGTTGCGCTCGGCCCGATCGGTCAATTTGAAGAGGACGCGACCTGTCGTGACCGGGTCGTTACCGGATCCGATCGTGACATATGCGGCGCGGATCTCCTCCATTGGACGGACGACAGCTTCAATCTTGGCGATGCGATCCGACGTCAATTCCAAGGGGGAACCCGGAGGGGTGACAACGCCAACGGCAAACTGTCCGCGATCCGATTCGGTGAGGAACTCGCTGCCGAGAGAGAAAAATGCCCCCAGAGCCGCCAGGACAAACGATGCTATAGCGATTAGAATGACGAGCCAGCGGGCGCGCAATGACGCGGCCAGCAGGTTTCGATAGATCGGCTTGAGCCAGTCAAAGAAACGGTTCCAGACACTGAGCATCCGGTGGAATCCGGCAAAGATCCCCTTGTCCGACTTGTCATGTCCCCCCCCCTTGAGCCACCGTGCCGAGAGCATCGGCGTCAGGGTGAAGGCGACAAAAAGCGAGATTACCACGGCGATTGCCACCGACATTCCAAACTGGTAGAAGAAGCGCCCTATGATTCCTTCCATGAACGCTACCGGTACGAAAACGACGACGATTGAGAATGTAGTCGCCATAACCGCGAGACCAATCTCCTTGGTCGCCACCACAGTCGACTTCCACGCCCCTTCCCCCTCATCGATGTGCCGGTAAATATTCTCGATCACGACAATGGCATCGTCGATGAGCATCCCCACAGCCAGCGACAGCCCAAGAAGGGTCATGAAGTTGATCGTAAAGCCGAGCATCTTCATAACTGTAAAGGTACCGATGAGCGAAATCGGGATGGAGAGTCCTGCAATCAGAGTAGGACGGAAGTCCAGCAGGAAGAGATACAGAACGATGACGGCAAGGAGCATTCCGAAGACGATGTTGAAATTGATTTCCGATATCGACTCCTCGATGAATTCCGAATCATCCTGGACGATTTCGATTTTGACATCGGGAGGAACTTCCTTCTGAAGCTCGGCGATCACTGCTTTCGACCCATGCGCCAGATCGACAATATTGGCTCCGGATTGCTTGCTGATACCGAGCGCAACGGCCGGTTTGCCGTTATATCGCGAGAGCGAACGCTGTTCCACGGTCGTATCGATCGTCCGGCCGACATCCCGAAGTCGCACCTGGACGCCATTGTGATTTTTCACGATGATGTTATCGAATTGCGATACTTTGTCTACCCGCCCCATGACGCGGACCAGGTATTCACGGTCGTGCTCGTTAACCCGACCACCCGGGATTTCCAGGTTGGCGGCGCCGACGGCATTCTGAACGTCGGCCACGGAAACATTGTACGATTCCATCCGCTCCGGATTGAGCGCGACCAGTATTTCTCGTTCTGAACCGCCGATCAGTTCTACTTTACCGACGCCGCTGACGGTCTCGAGCCGCTTCTTGATCAGATTCTTTGCAAGTTCGGTGATCTCGCGCGGAGTGCGGGCGCCCGAAACGGTCAAGGAAAGTACCGGTCTCGCCTGCGGATCGAATTGGCTGACCACCGGTTCTTCGATGGCTTCGGGAAGATCCGATCTGATACCGGCAACTTTCTCGCGGACATCGTTGGCCGCTTCATAGGCGTCCTTCTCGAGTTTGAACTCGATAAAGACCAGTGAATATCCTTCCTGAGAGCGGGAGGTAATATTCCGCACGCCGGAAATCTGGTTGACGGCATCCTCGATCTTCTTGGAGACCTCGGTCTCCATCGTCTCTGCAGCCGCTCCCTTATAGATGGTTTGAACCGTCACATACGGGAACTCGACTTCAGGCATTTCCTCTACCGACAGAGACTGATATGACGTCAGACCCAGCACCACGAGGGCCAGCATCATCATGGTCGTAAAGACCGGTCGCTTGACGGCGACTTCTGAGAGCGTCATTTGTCCTGATCTCCTGTCTTGGCGATCGTGACGTGGGTACCGTCTTCAAGGTAGGTCTGGCCCAGGGTCACGAGCGTGTCGCCGGCAGAAATGCCAGTTTCAATAATGATCCTGCCATCCAGGTCCTGTCCCAGCTTCACTTCACGCCGACTGGCGACGCCATTGGCCGCGACGAAGACTACATTCTTGTCCTGAAGGGACACCACTGCCGCGCGCGGTACGGCCAACACGTTTTCAAGGTGCGCCTGGACGACATTGACCTTAACGAACATTCCGGGGCGGAAATCGCCGTCGGCGTTGTCTATCAGAGCCTCAACCTGGAACGCGCGGGTTACCGGGTCAGCAGATTCGGAGACAGAGACCACTTTGCCATGCCCCGTCTGAGCGACGAGGTCCGAAGTCAAGGTTACTTCGATGCCGGTCTTGAAGAAGTCTATAACATCGGCGTTCACGCCGAATTTGATCCGAAGGTGATCGACTGTGGCGACTGTTGCCAGGCGCTGTCCGGCCTGGACAAAGTCACCGGCGGACACATCGATCTTGGTGACGGTCCCGGAGATGGGGGATGTAATATCCACCAACCGCGCGGCGGCGTCAAAGTTCGCTTTGGCGACTTCGTACGCGGTCCGGGCTTCATCATGCTGTGATTCGGAGATCGCTCCCTCTTTGAACAGGTAGTCCATTTTGGTGATGGTCTTCTGGGCGTTGGCTACGACCGATTTGGCTTCGTTGTAGCGAGACGACGGTCCAAACTTGTCGAGCGAAATAATGGTCTGGTCGGCCTTTACCGCAGCACCTTCGCGAACGTGTACTTTGTCCACCGCTTCGGCGAGCTTGGCGTACAGGAATGCCTGGCGTTCTCCTTCGAGAGAGCCGGTAAACGACCGCACGACATCTTCGTTGGTCGGTTGAATAACCTGCACCCGAACGGCGGTAGTCCGCTCGACAACAGCCGCCTGCTGTTTGTCGCCACACGATGCGGCCAGGAGGGCCAGGGGCAAGAGTCCGATGATGATGTATTTGTCAGTCTTCATAGTGCATCCAGATCTATGGTAGTTGCTTTTTTCAATCCTGATTTCGCGTCTCGGAAATTGAAGAGCGCCGACGCCAGCGCCCGACGGGCTTCGGTCAGTGCCGCCTGGGCGGACAACACTTCAAGTTGTGTTCCGACACCAGACTGGTATCTGACTTTGGAGATTTTCAATCCTTCTTCAGCCTGTGCAATCGTCTCGTGCTGTACTTCGAGTGACTTCTTCGCCTGAATCAGGCGATCGTACGCCTGCTGTACTTCGAGTGTGATGTCATCCCGGAGCTGGTCGACAAAGAGACGGGACTTGCGATTGTCCGCCTTTCGGTAGGCTACCGCTGCCGCCGTCTTGAAGCCGTTGAAAATGGGGATATGGAGATTCAGGCCGGCGGTCCAGGATTTGGTCTGATTCTTGTCCAGCTGAAATGAATTTGACTGCGACTGCCAGTTATAGCTGGTGTAGGCATCCAGAGTCGGCCAGTAATCCCCTTTGGCCACTGAGACAGCGCGACGCGTGATATTGAGCAGATGTTCCGCCGCCTGCATTTCGGGGCGAAGCCTCAAAGCTGTTTGCTCCAGCGAGTCGACTGTCGGGATATGGGCCAGGGTAGTGTCATTGGAATCTGCAATAAGCTGAACGGTATCACTCAACGACAGTCCGAGGAATGACTTCAGATGGCTCTCGGCCAGTCGAAGGTCTGATTCCGCCTGCATGATTTGTGGGAGCAGGTTGGAACGTTCGACCTTGGCCCGCAACAACTCGTACTGAGAAACCACCCCTTTGGAGTACATCTTCTCGACCACACTAAGGTTCTCGGTGTTCGCTTCGAGCGACTTGTTAAGTACCTCCAGAGTGGATTGGCGGAGAATTGATCCATAGTAGAGCAGATCGGCACGATACAGGATACCAGCCTCGACCGCCCTAAGACTGTCTTCGGAATACTGCCGGTACTGACGGGCGATCGCCCATGCGTTGAGGGCCTTCCCCCCTTCCCAGATCGGCTGCTTGACCAGAATGCCGGCGCTGAACTGGTTCTTGAGAGAGGTCGTGAATTCCATGTTGCCTGTGTCGCTGTAAATAAACATCGACGGAATCTTGAGTCCGCGCACGTAACCGCCGCTCACACTTACTTCCGGGAGAATCCCGGCGCGAGCGGAGGTAATCTCGGTCTTGGCCTTGTTCAGGTCCTCCTGTGCGCTCAGGTAGTATCGGTTATAGCGCAGGGCACGAGCTCGAGCCTCGGCTACGGTGAGTACTACTGGCGCGGCAAGTCCGGTCGAGACGATGGTGCTCCAGAGGATCACCGTGGCTACCAGTAGATTTCGCATTCGTATCATAACTTCTTTGTTACCCCCCTGGGTTGCAGTGCACTGTTTCTTCCGGTTCCCAAAATGACTCGCTCGCTCAGTCCCCGAATCATCTGTAATTGCGAAGATGCCTTGATGAGGGATTCGTCGAGACATCGATGCGCCGCGAGACCATCGGCGAGACAAAGTACCGCGATCGCCACCTGCTTGGACGTAGCCCTGTCGTATCCCAGCGCCGGATCCCAGCCGGACGCCAGGTGCTCCACCTGCGCACGGAACTCTTCGTTGACGAATCGCTTGATGCGGGGGACACTGAGCGCCTGCATCCAGACCTCCACCATGCCGCGGAAATCCTTCAGCCGGCCGCGCCCCTTGTACTTGAGCGACGCCTCGATAATGTGGTGGGCATGAAGCGCGCCGTGCGGAAGCGCCTCCATCGCCTGCCGATAACCGGTGGCAATCGACTTGATCAGTTCGAACAGGATGTCTTCCTTGTTCGTAAAATGGAAATAGAGCGCCCCCTTGGTGAGGCCGGCGTTGTGGGCGATTTCGTCCATCGACGTTGCCCGGAGTCCCTTCTTCAGAAACAGGGCATGGGCGGAATCCAGAAGCTGCTGACGCCGTTCTTCGGCCGGCAGTTTCGGACTCTGTCGAATCTTCGTCATACGTCATCGTTCCCTTCGGTTGTTACCTACTGACAAGTATGTATATCGTACATACCGGTCGGTATCTATATAGCAACATAGACGATTCTGTCAAGAATAAGTTTCGTAGAAAATAAACACAGCACCAGACTGGCCCTTTAGAAGGAAAACCGGGGACCGCGTTGGCAACCGGTGGCTGTAACACCTTGCGCAATCGCCGGATAGCTGAGAGTGAAAAGAGGATTAAAAGGGTCTGACGAATCAAATTGCAGACCAGAGAGGAGAATAAAATACGGTCGGAGACTACCGGTCGTCGTCGCGAACCGAACCATCTTCGGTCATCTGATCGACAATTGTCTCGTCCATCGGAACCTGGCGCAACTGGGCGATAGCGTTCTTATCCTGCTTGAAGAAGAACAGCCCCAGGACCCAGATCGGTATCAGGTCGACCAAGTGCAAAGCGACCGCGAACAGGACGGCATCGGCTTGGGCGATCTTGAACGCGCCGAGCGATGTGCTCACGGCTACTTCAAACGTGCCGGCGTTGCCGGGAGTGATCGGGACCATGAGGACAATTGTGTTCACAATCATGACAACTGCGGCGGCGGCGACCGGAAGGTGCAGGCCAAACGACTTCAGTAGCAGCCAGATGCACATCATATGGGCGGTCCATGCCAACAACGAGTAGACAACTGACGTGATCATGTGCTGGCTGGAGCGAAGGAGATTGATTCCCTTGGCGAACGAGCGAATGAACTTTTTCAGGGTGATGTACAGCCCGGGCCATCGATGTGCAAGCCGCCTCTTCCCCACTTCTTCCAGCTTCTGCTGAAAGTTCAGTATCAGATACATGAGGATCAGGATTATGGTCGTCCCAATAGCTACCAGAACGGAAGCAAAGCGGTATTCGCTGGGGAAGGCGAAGGCGAGCGATGTGAAGAACATGAAAATCAACAGGCTGAGGGCATCGAATACCACCTCAAGCACCATGGTGGAAAAGACGAATGATTTGCGTTGCCCCAGTTTCTTGGCGTAGAGCAGCAGCCGACCAACTTGTCCCGTCAGGACCGGCATTGCCATGTTGACTACCTGGCCGGCCGAAAAGAGTGTAATAATGCGAATAGCGCCACACTTCTCCTGCTGGGAGACCATGACTCGCCACCTGAGGGCACGAAAAATGATGAACAGGAAGGAACAAGCGATCGACGGGATCAGATATTCGAGCTTGATCTTCTGCCCCAGCGATTCAATGTCCGAGAGCGTGACGCTCTTAAGACAGAACCAGAGGAGAAATATTGCAATGAGCCCGCCCCAGAGCTGCTTGTTCTTGAAGAGTTTCTTCATAGGTTGTCGTCCCTCATTGGGACAACATACGAAGATAGCCCGCAGGTTTGAGACCTGTCAACCAAATAAAGGGACAGGCACCGGATAAGACTTTAGACGACAGCGATTAAGCTCTTCCTGATCCAGCCCTGTCGCTGATTCTCGAAAACGACATTGTAATAGTCGCCTGATTCGGAGAGGATCTGGACTATCAATCCCTGCTCGCCGTGCAGTTCAACATCGGATTGATCGGTCGGCCCGGTGCGAACGTCGCTTTCCGTGGCAACAATCACGCCTCTTCGGACGACGTAGTCATCGCGATATTTGAATGTCGTCAGCGTAGCTATCAGGAGGAAGAGAATCAATGTGGTCGTGGTTACAGGACGAAGCCAGGACATTTCCAGCCCGAGTCCGAATCGCACTATCAGGACAGCCATGAACAATAAGAAGAACAGCGACGATATCCAGGCCATCGCGGTCAGCTGATAAGGAGCCACGATCGATTTGATGAGGTTATTAACCGGGTTGAGGGTGGCACCTTCGAGCTGCACACTCGTCATCTTGCGCGCGAATTCAAGATTGCTGGCGATGTCATCATCGCCGGGGGCGAGCCGTTTGGCTTTGAGGAAATTCAGAATCGCAAAGCCAAGATCCCCCTTCTTGAAGTAGGCGTTGCCGAGGTTGAAGTAGAGATTGGCAGACTCCTGCCCCGACGCGAGCACCGCCTGGTAGGCGTCTATCGCCTTCTGGTAGTCCTTATCCTGGAACGCCTGATTGGCACGGGAGAAATCATCGGCCGGGCCGGCCCAACCGGTCACCGCAATTCCGCAGACAACCAGTGCACATAGTAGCGACAGAGTAATAATCTTACGCAAACCGCACCCCCTCGATTCGAACCATAAGCTGTTCCGCCGTTGCGAGCGCGGTGGTTATGTCACTCTGATTCAGATTGGCCGGGGCAAACCGGGCGAAATCACAGGTCCGAAGAAACGCCACAGACTCAGTGACCAGTTGTTCGTCGCTCCCCTTCTGCCGGAGAAGATCAGCAATTTGATCCGAGGTCAGTCCATAGGGGGAAATATTGAGTTTGTCAGCAATATAGGCAGTCAACGCCAGACTCAACTCGCCGTAAAATTCGCGCACCTGCGAAACGTTTGCCAGGGAACGTGCTTTAGCAAGCCGCTTCTTCGCCATCTTGGATGCACCCCGCGATCGCGCCCAGCCGACATCGGTAGACATTCGCTCCTTCCGCTTCCGCACAACGATTAATCCGGCGAGAACGGCTATGGGGAGGGCGTTGACAAGCAGGTACAACGGATTAAACAACACCAGCTGGCCAATCGGATTGACAGGACCGAGGTCAGGTTTAATGAAGCGGATATCCTGGGCTTCGCTTCCAAGCGTCATATTCGGGCCGGAGTACGGTATATCCGGAGAATTAACGTACCCTTCCGGTTTCTTGACATTCATGCTGACCGGCTTGGTGCTGATCGTTTCGTACTTGCCGGCATCGGGATTAAAGTACGTCAGTGACAGGGCGGGGATTTCCAAAATACCGGGCCGCTTGGGAATGAATACCTCTTCAAAAGTCTTGGTCCCGCCGACCCGGTCCCCCATTTTCGCGACGTTCTCATTGCTGGATGCGCGATAAACCCGGAAATCCTTGAGTTCGGGTATGGTCGGCTCCGCCACTGACTTGATATTCCCCTGACCGTTGATCTTGATATTCAGCGTGACCGGCTGATTCATCTCGACTTCGGTCTTATCCGGCTTGGCTTCCATATTGAACTTGCCGATCGATCCGCCAAAATCTGATGGGCGTCCGGCGGTCGGCAGCGCTCTCACCTGGACGGTGAGTGGTTCGGAACGGACAGTCACCTGCTCGCCGCGCGTCATCAGGTCACCGAACATATCAAACGGATCGCGTTGCGGCGCTCTGGTCGCCACGGTTGTGGTCACGGTCGCCCGCCCGATCGTCATCTCCCCTGACTGCGTCGGAAAAAGAGCATACTTGATTTCAAAGACGCGATAGTTGCGCCCCTTGACTCGCTCCATATAGGGAGCGCTATTCCCGAGCGGCTCCGCCCAGAACCCGGTGGTGGCCGGTTCATTCAACTGCGGACTGCTGTAACTTTGCACGCCAAGATAGAATTTCAACGTCAAGGTCACCTGCTGATTGACGTAAGGACTCTTGTTGTCGACCGACGCAACCAGGAACAGATCCTTGCTGCCGCCATCATCAGTGGTGGCACGTTGTTCGAGTTTAGGGGAAGTGGATTGCCCTTTGTTCAGGACCGTCAGCGTTACGACATTGCCTGTGTATCTCTTGTTGTTGTAGACCAGCGCGATGCCGTCGATCGGAAAAACGCCCGGTTTCTGGGGCATGAGCAGATATCGATACGCTACTGATGCGCTGACTTTGCCATTGACGATGTTGATGCTCGTGGATCTCCCCTGCCCGTAAATTTCGAATGCGGGAAGGGACGGCATTTCAAGATCAGGGATTGACTGCGAGCTGCCGGTGACTTGCACTTCGAGCGCCGCCTGTCCATCCATACCGATGGTATCGGGAGACAGGGAGACCTGGATGGAGACATCATCGCCACTCTGGGCAAACGCCGAAACGCCGACCAGGCACATGAGTGCGCCAATCAGCCATCCAAGAACAAGTGCTCTGGACAGTCTACCAGTCCTTGCCGACATAATCTCCTTTCCCTGCCTCTCGCTTGACTTTCTTCTGAAGGTCCTGTTCGTCATCGCGGAGTGCATTCAAGATACGAGCGGCGTCCTCTTTGGACATCTTTTTTGACTGGTTCGGCTGATTTTGCTGGTTCTGCTGCTTCTGCTGATCCGGCTGGTCCTGTTTGTCCTGATCCTTCTGCTGGTCCTGCTGATTCTGTTTCTGCTTGTCCTGCTGATCCTGCGGATTCTGCTGGTTCTGCTGATTTTGTTTCTGCTTATCCTGATCCTTGCCCTGCTGGTCCGGCTGGGGCTTCATCTGCTCCTTGAGCATCTTGCGGGCCAGTTCCAGGTTGAATTTGCTGTCCATGTCCTCAGGATGCAGCTTCAACGCTTCCTGATATGACTCGATGGCGTGCTGATAATCTTTCTTGCGATAATACGTATTCCCCAGATTGTAGTGCGCCTGGGCTTCGACATTGATATCCGGCGACTTCAGCGCCGCCTGATAATGCTTGATTGCACCGTCAAGATCGCCGGTGCCATGAAGTGCCCCGCCGATATTGTAATCCAGTTCGGGAGAGACCGGAAGGTCCGGAGCGGCCTGGTTGTAATAATCCAACGCCTTGCCGTAGTCTTTCTTTTCGAACGCCTTGTTCCCCTCTTTGATCGCGCTGATATAATCGGCCCGGGCTGCCGATGCCCCTGTGATCACAACCGCAGCCAAAACGAACAGAATCTTACGCATTGGTTCGAACCCCCGCCGGCTTCTTTCTCTCCGGCACATAGAATTCCAGAATTATCAATAGTATCGCGACCAACAACGGCCACTGGAAGCGGTCATCATATTTGGTAACCAATGTGCCTTCCAGCTCCTTCTTCTCCATTTTCGATACTTCGTCGAAAATCCGGTCGAGTTCCATTTCGCCGGCCGTCACGTTGTAGTATTTGCCGCCGGTGGCCAACGCTATCTTTTGCAACGTCGTCTCGTCCAGTTTGGAGATGATGACTTCGCCATTCTCATCCTTCTTGAAACCGATCTGCTGGCCGGCCTGGTTTAAGATCGGGATCGGCTGTCCGGTCGGAAGGCCGATACCGACCGTGTATATCTTTATACCCTGGGTACGGGCTTCCTCCGCCGCCTTGTCGGCGCCGCCCTCAAGATCTTCTCCATCGGTCAGGAGCAGGAGCACTTTGTGGCTCTTCTCCTTGGGGTCGAACGATTTTGCCGTGGCTTCCACTGCCGACCTGATCGAGGTACCTTGAATCGAGACCGAGGTATTATCAGCCGCCTGCAGGAGCATTTTGGCCGCGCCGTAATCAAGTGTCAACGGGCACTGGACGAACGCTTCGCCGGCAAACACGATTATGCCGATTCTATCTCCCTTAAGACGATCGATGATGCTCCGAAGTTCCTGTTTGGCTTTTTCCAGCCGGTTCGGCTTGATATCCTCCGCCAGCATCGAGTTCGAGACATCCAGCGCGACCATGATATCGATCCCCTCGCGCTTGAGCATTTCCAGGTGCGTGCCGAATTGCAGTCGAGCAAGCGCCAAGACTACGAACGCAAGTGCCAGAATCAAGAGAACGATCTTGGTACGCTGGCGCGGGAAAGAAATGTAGGGAGACATCCGCATGAGCAGGGGAAGATCTCCGAAACGCTGGAGAAGTTTCTTCTTTCTGGACAACGCCCAAAACATATAGACTCCCACCAGCAGGACGCCGATCAGAAGAATGAAATTGAATGGTTCGGCAAAACGCATAAGTGCTGTACCTAGGCTCTACTCATGTTCTACGGCAATTTCCGGAAATAGGTGTTCGACAGCATAATTTCAAGCGCCAATAGCAGCAGCCCGAAATAGGTGAAATACTGAAACAGCTCTCGATACTGTATATGTGACGATGTCTTTACCTCGGTCTTTTCCAGGCGATCGATAGTGGAATAAATCTCGTCCAGGTCCTCGCCGGATCGGGCGCGGAAGTACTTCCCGCCGGTTCGATTGGCGATTTCTTTGAGCGTTTCTTCATCGATTCGGGTTGGCTGGTAGACGTACCGCTTGCCGAAAATCGGGTCCTGGACCGGAAACATGGCGTTCCCGCCTTTGCCGACGCCGATCGTGTATATCTTGATGTCAAACGCGGTTGCCAGATTGGCGGCGGTGATCGGATCGATCTCGCCGGCATTGTTGTCACCATCGGTGACCAGAACCATCACTTTGGATTTGGCAGTCGACTCCCGAAGCCGATTGGTTCCAGTGGCGATAGCCATTCCGATAGCCGTGCCATCATCGACCATCCCAATATCGACTCTGTCCACAAAATTCAAGAGCACGCCGTAATCAGTTGTCAGGGGACACTGCGTGAAGGCATAACGTGCGAATATGATCAGGCCGATTCGGTCGTTCAGACGCTTGCCGATAAACTTCTTGAGTTCCTCTTTGGCTACATAGATGCGGTTCTCCGGCTTGAAATCTTCCGCCAGCATCGACGAAGAGATATCAAGCAGAGTCATGATATCAATACCTTCGGATTTGACATCGACAACTTCGGTGCCGGAGCGAGGGCGGGCAAAGGCCACTATAAAGAACGAGACCGCGGCGATACGCAAGACAGGGAGGACAAAACGATACCGCTGGCGGCTGGAACGTGCCGCCCTCTTGACGATGCGGACGTCGGAATACTTGATTGACGCCGTGGTCACGCGGCGGCGCTTGGCATAATAGTATGCCATCGCCAGAATGATGAGCAGACCGGCGAGGACAATTGCCAGTGCCGGGATCGTCACGCTAAACAGGTCCAGGAAATTGAGATCAAAACCACCAAACGTGATGTTGCTCATGCCTGCCCCTCCGAAACCGGCTGGCTTGGCGTTTGAGCCGCCAAGGCTGCCAGTCTTGCGGTCTGATCGACTCGAACTAGTTCGATAATACCGTGAGCGATATCAAAGTCTCCATCGGCCCGCGCACGGACGACTTCCTGTTTGGCGAACTTCACCAGGTCGCCGAAGCGAAGGAACGATGTCGTCCGATCGTAGAGGTCTTCGGGAAGATCCATCTGGCGGAAGTGCTCGAGGAACTCATCGGTCGTCATGTCGAGCACGGTTATTCCGTAGACACGCCCGAGGAACCACCGGATGATCTCGGTCAGCTCGATATAGTACAATTTGGGTTTATCCTGGTCGAGCAGTCGCTTTTCGCGAAGCAGAGCCAGCTTTTCAAAGCCGATTTCCCAGGCGGGGCGGTTGTCGACGAACTCCGCGAGTCCTGCCCTCTTGCGCAACCGCAGGAATAGTAGTGCAGCCGCGATCAACAACAGGAATATCCCTGCTATGACGAAATAGGGAGTCAGATTCCGTTTGAATTCATGGGGAGCCTTGAGCGGTTTGATATCGACCGAGTCTCCGGCATTTTCCAGAAGTGACTTGATCTTAATCGGTACCGGATCGGCAAACATCACTTTGCGCGTGCTATCGGCCAGAATAAAAATCAGCGGCACACCGGGGATAATGTAGTCGCCTGTGGTAAACGTGCTCAGTACGAACGTTGTCAGGTTCTGGATGCGACCGTCCGGCAGCTTGGTCTCGACATCAGCCTGATAGTCTTTGACGTCGAACGCACCAAGGTTAGCGCCGAGCGGCGGCGGGATCATCTTGATAGCCGGGTCGTGAACAATCGTTACCTGGTATTTCACCAGGTCCCCCACATATACCTCAGCCTTATCAACCGAGGTCTTGATCTCGATTCCCGGAATAGCCTTGACCGTGTCCTCTGTTCCGGCCGCAACGACCGGCACTACGGCCACCAGGGACATCAGCATCAGAAGCGTAAACCTGCAGATGAGAGAGCGAATCTTCAAAGCCATCACCTGATGTTGTTATCCAGGAATTCGACCTGCTCGGCGGCGGCCAGCTTGTTGATATAATCGCCGTAAGCGGCTTCCATCTTGTCGTTCTGATAGTCCATGAAGACCTGAACGCGGACTGAGTCGTACGGCAGTCCCTGGTACCTCTGCGACTTGTTTGCCGCATAGTAATTGCGGACATCGGCCGTGTCGATTTTGACTGCCGGTATCACTTTGTCGGCGACATATTTCTGCACCAGCAGATTCTTGGTCATTTGTTCTTCGCGACGGAGAATTTCCGGATCCTTGTCATACCCTTCTCTCAAGGCGGCCTGATGCATAAGTTCAACGCCCACATATTGCCGGAGGAAAATCCTGCGGGCATCGACCGACATCAACTGTTTCTGCGCTTCATCAGGTAATTGCTGAATCTGTTTCTCAATTTCCGAGCGCCAGATGGTGCGTGTGCCGACTTTGGCTACCGCAACATCCCCCGGAATATTTGTGGGCTTATCAACATTAGCGGCGACATTCAGCTCCCGCTTGGCGTCAATCAAGTGCCCCATTTTCTCCAGGCAGGCGACCAGGTTCTGTGAGGCCTCGGAGATATAGGCGCCATTGATGTCGTATTCCTTGGCGCGGACATAGTAGGCGGCGGCGTTCTCATAATCTCGCAGGTCCTCAAAGTATATTTTGCCGATGAGATAGGAGATGTTCCCCTTCTCCGGATCAGACAGCCCGCCCTGCTCAAGCAGTTTACGGTATTCGTCGATAGAAGCGGCAAAGAGCTTGTTGTCTCGAAGCTCCCCGGCCACTTTCTTGGTTTGATCGATATTGATCCCGCCGGACTGCTTGCACCCGGCTGCAGCAGCCACAAGCACGGCAACGATCAGGACCAGACTGGTAACTTTCATGCTCGACATTTCCCTTACATTCTCCGTTCCCGCATCTTGAAGAAGCTGATCAGCGGCACGATGTATGACTGATCGGTCCGAATATTGATATAATCCAGATTGATCAGTTGAAAACTCCGCTTGAGCTGCGAGTTGTCTTCGCGCGCCTTGGATTCAAACTGCTTCCGAAATTCCTTCGAGCCGGTGTCAACGAGGAACACTTCGCCCGTCTCGGTATCTTCGAGTTCCAATAGCCCAAAATTGTCGAAAGTCGATTCCCTCGGATCGCTGATCTTGATTGCGATCAAGTCGTGCTTGTTGTTGGCGATCTGCATCGGCTTGAAGAACCCTTCGGACATGAAGTCCGAGATCATGAACACCACTGATTTCCGCCGGACGACGCGCGTCATATACTGAATCGCTCCGCCGATATCGGTGCCGGTCCCCTTCGGCTCGAAATAGAGAATTTCGCGAATCAACCGAAGCACATGCGCCCGCCCCTTCTTGGGCGGAACATATTTCTCTATTGAATCGGTGAAGATGATCAGGCCGACCTTGTCATTGTTCTTGATCGCCGAAAATGCCAACAGCGCACACAGCTCGGCCGCGGTTTCGCTCTTGAACCGTCCGCGCGTGCCGAATCGACCCGACGATGATGCATCGACCATTAATACCACCGACAGTTCTCGCTCCTCGCGGAACATCTTGACATACGGCTGTCCGGTCCGGGCGGTCACGTTCCAGTCGATCAGACGAATATCGTCTCCCGGCTGGTACAGACGCACCTCCTCGAATTCCATCCCCTGTCCTTTGAACGTGGAATGGTATTCGCCGGAAAACAGATCGTTGACCAGCCGTCGTGTGCCGATCTCGATCCGCCGTACTTTCTTGAGAACTTCTTTCGGTATCATCGTCCAGCCACTCGGATCATGGTACTTCTATGGTGTCGAACACCTTCTTGACGATATCATCCGAGCTGACTTCCTCGGCTTCCGCTTCATACGTCAGGATTACGCGGTGCCTGAGGACATCGGCGCCGATAGCCTTGATATCTTCCGGCGTCACATACCCTCTTCCCTTGAGGAAAGCATGCGCTTTAGCCGCGAGATTCAGGTAGATGGTAGCGCGAGGCGAGGCGCCAAACGAAATCAGACTCGCGATACTCGAGAGTCCATACTTGTTCGGCTCACGGGTCGCGAAGACGATATTGATGATGTATTCCTTGATCTTCTCGTCGACATAGATTGACCGCACGACGTCTCTGACGCGCACGATGTCATCAGGTGAGATTACCTTCGACACCGTGATCTTCGTGGTGCTGGTGTTGCGATCCATGATTTCACGCTCTTCGGCCGGGTTCGGATAGGTAATCTTAAGCATCAGCATGAACCGGTCGATCTGGGCTTCAGGAAGCGGGTAGGTTCCTTCCTGTTCGATCGGGTTCTGAGTTGCCAATACCAGGAACGGATCATCCAGCTTGTGCGTGCTGTCCCCGATCGTCACCTGCCGCTCCTGCATGGCTTCGAGCAGCGCCGACTGCACTTTCGCAGGAGCGCGGTTGATTTCGTCCGCCAGAATGATATTGGCAAAGACCGGCCCTTTCCTTACCGTGAACTCCGCTTTCTGCGGGTTGTAAATCATGGTACCGATCAGATCCGCCGGTAACAGATCCGGCGTGAACTGAAGCCGCTTGAACGACAGCTGAATCGCATCGGCCAGCGTCTTGACCGAAAGCGTTTTGGCCAATCCGGGGACGCCCTCGATAAGGACATGCCCGTTGGCCAGAATGGCCACCAGGAGCCGGTCGATCAGATATTTCTGACCTACTATGACCGAGCTCATCTGGCCGGTGAGTTTGGAGACGAACGACGACTCCTTCTCTACAATGGCCTGAATTTCCTGAATATCTGTGTGCATCACACCTCCGCACTATGAACGAACAATCATTTTCTCAAAGAATTCGCGCACTTCATGTTCAAGCCGCGTGGTTTCACCCGGCGATGGCGGCAGCGGACTGAATTTCTCCCGCTCGGCCCGTGCTATCCACCCGCATATGGTATTTTTCTCCGCCTCCGGCGCTTTGGCCGCCTGAAGCTTCTCTATCAACTCATCCGTCGCAAGTCCGCCCAATTCCAGTTTGTATGCTTCGGTCGCAAACCATACCAGATCCTTGTACAACCCGGTCTGAAACTTCTTCAGATCGCTTCCCGAGGCCTGCTTCAAGGCGGTGAGCCGATCAAGCATCAGCTCCTGAGGCGATTTCACGATCTCTTTCGGTTTGCGGCGCTTTATCAGAAGCACTACTACAATTCCTGCCCCGATCAGAACCACCGCCGCTGCGGCAATCCATATCCACACCGGCACCGCACCGCCGGTGCTCTTCTTCTTGGCCACCGGTGACGCGATGTGCAGCGTCATTTCCTCGGTCACCAACTGCCCTGGAATCGAGTCCGGCCAGGAGAAATACGAAACGGTGACCGGCGAAATCTTAGCAATTCCCGGTCCGGTCGGCATCAGCGCAAACGTAAACCGTTTGGTGGTTATTTCATTCGCCCCGGAACCGGTCGAACTGACTGTCGAGGAATACTGCTGGACTTTGAGGTTTTCCAGCGGCGGCTGCAGCGGTTTGTCGAAAATGTACAATGTCTGCGATCCGGTCCACGTGACCACGATCTCAAGATTCGCACGATCTTCGTACGCAATGTCCGCCTTGTCGAGCGACTGCGTAATTCCTATTGCCTGCGCGCCGGACACCCCTAACAGCACCAGCGCGAACAAAATCAATCCAACTCGTAGTGGCATCAGTATATGATCAAAAAACGGTTATCAGTTTCGTTGAGCGCTCCAAGTTACTCCGACCTAACTGTTTGTCAAGTTTCAAGTTACCGCGCCTAAATGACCGCGTGTAGGAGATTATACTACATTGTTGGACCGCAGTTTCGCCGCTTAACAAATGTTAACGACGAGGAAAAAGCAGTGCCGCCAGCCCTAGAACCATCCCGACCTTCAGAAATGCGGCGGTAAACCGAAGCAACCTCGGTCGAACTGCAATAGTCAGCCCGGCGACCAGGATGATCGACGGCAATTCCCCCAGACCGATAGCCAGAACCAGATACGGCACTCCGAACCATCCAAGAAAGAACGGAAGGCTGGTAAGGACGGTGAGTATGATGAGGACCCCAAGTCCCACCATGAGACTGGGCCGAATCCCAATGCGGGAAGGCAGTTTCTTTATCCCTACCGCCTGATCACCATCGAGGTCCTCAACATCTTTGACCACTTCTCTGACGAAATGGTACAGGATGGCGAGAGACGCAGGCAGGAGTGGCCCGGGCAGATTGAGGAGATTCGACGGATTAGCGGCGGCGGCACCAACCATAAAGGTGAGTCCGGCCGACAGTGCCACCATGAGATTCCCCAACAGCACAACCCGCTTGAGGAGGAGGTCATAAAAGAGAATTGCGACTGCGCCCGCCACACCCCATTCAAAGGGAGCTATCCCGGCGGAAAAGAGCAAGATCAGTCCGGCCAAAACCAGGAGAACTGACGATACTGCCGCCAGGGTTGGGGATATGCGACCGCTCACCAGCACCCGTTTGGGATGACTGATACGGTCGGTCTTGATATCCATCAGATCGTTGAGGGCATTCCCTGCGGCGCACAGGAGAAGTACTGCACCGGCGGCGCGATAGACTGACGGTATCAACCAGTCATCACCGGTAAGATATGCACCGACCAGGGTGCCGGTAACGGCAATGAGACAATTCGTAAGCCGAAACAGCCTGGCAAGATCGATGATGAAATAGAGTATTCGCACGCGGCATGGTAGCGGCTCTAATGCCGGGGAATCAACTACAATACCGAGGTCACTTTAATCGCCAATTGCGGCTGGTCCAGCGACAGTTCCTTGTTCCACCCAAAAGAAATGCTCACGGAGCGATTCTGATCGGAGATGGTCGCCCCAAAGCCGTAGCCGACCTTGAACATCTCCTTCTCCCCTGCTCCGATCGCTTTCCCAAGATTCAAGTAGGCGGCATCCCCAAATGCAAAGAGATAGCCGCTGGGAAATGACAGCCTCGGCTCGATCGTCCCAAGGGCCGCCCGTTGAACGACAAACTGATCGGTCCTGAATCCACGTAATGTTCCGGGTCCGCCGATGAAATACAGCTCCGCATTCGGCAATGGATTTTCTTTGCTCTCAATTCCCTGGTAATTGACTCTCCCCCATGCTGACCATCCTCGCCAAAGCGGCTGACCATAACTCGCCTCGAATTCGGCACGGGTGTCGTTATAGGTACTTCCACTACCAAGAGAATCCGGATTGTAGCTGCGGTAGAGATATCCGATCGATGACGCGAACCGAAATCCCCTGTCACCAGTCACACGTTGGTCTGGTCGTCCGAGCGAGAAGTTTAGGGTGGCCTCATAGCCCCGATACGCGAGACCAATCTCCGGATCCACTCTCTTCCATCCGAGATTCAGTCCGAAAGATTGGTTTGGTCGAATAGCGCTGGTCAATCCTGCGACAGCCGAAAATTCATAGAATTGGTTTTGGAAATTTCGGGTTGAGATGCGGCCGTGGATATCCCCAACACCAACTAAGAACAGCGGCTGGCTGTAGGCAATGTCCAACAGATTGTTTCCGATCTGGCGGCGCGCCGAGAGAACAGAAATGTCCCGACCGGAACCGAACAGGTTCTGCAACTTCAGATTAAGACTCCAGACCAATCCGTTCGCCTGGTCAGGATCATACCCGGCGCCACCATCGATGAGGAACTGTTTCTTCTCGACAAAATTCAGTTGCAGAACAGACTCGTCATATCCGGCCAGAGGCTTGACGACAATAGGCCCTCTGAACTCGGCAAACGGAATTGTGCCGGCCCTGCCTGAAAGCTCCTGTAAGAGGCCGCCGGTGACATTGGAACCGCTTTCAAATCTGAGCCAACGGGTGAGCAACTCCGGTTTCGATCGATCCAGCCCGACGAACGACATCCCCTTTGCTTTGACAATGGGGCCCTTGGTCACTGATACAACCGCTACTACCTCGTCGCCGCTTCGCTCAAGCAGGCGCACCGATGCCCGACTATAG
>JBATNE010000254.1:0-6816 GCA_049290195.1 Candidatus Zixiibacteriota bacterium | reverse complement strand
GCCCCCGTCCGAGCCGTCGAGGCGAGGAACCCCGCCTTCAAGCGGGGTGCTCCTCCCAATCATAGGAACGGGCACACGAGGACGTGTGCCGCGCACAGAAGCGAGAGGTCGTGCCAATACCAAATATCTAAAACGAACCCAATTGCTTGGACTAGCAAACAACGCAACAAGTTGGTAGGGCACGAGTCTCCGTACTCGTGCCATTTACCTTAGCGGCACGTCCGCGGTGGGACGTGCCCTACCAGAACGGAGAATGCCTCGTCCAATCCCGACAGTGTCGGGATGAGTCCTCGCAATAACGATTGGGGAGAGTGCGTCTACTTCGCAATATTCGACTCAACCACCACCGGCCGGTGGTTCCGCTCAATAGCGAGATCGGATTCCTTGCGAATCGTCGGAAGCTTGCGGGCATAGAACAACGCCCCCAGCGCACAGGCCATGCCGCCGATCATCAGCGTGTACGGCGCCCCAATACTGGCCGCCATACTCCCGGCCGCCAACGATCCAAACGGGATCACGCCGCGAAACGCCATCGTAAAGAAACTCATGATCCGTCCGCGCTTGTCCTGTTCGGAGATAGTCTGAAGCATCGTGTTGCACGATGCCATATGGACCATCATGCCGAACCCGGTGATCAGCATCATCGCCAAAGACAACCAGAGGACGCGGGAGAAAGAAAAGAGAATCAAGCCAAGGCCGAATATGCCTGCCGAGATAGCGATCACGGTAATCAGCGCGTTCACTTTCTTGCGCGAAGCCAGAAACGCCGCCCCGCACAGCGCGCCGACACCGGTAGCGGACATCAGGAAGCCCAGCGTATGGGCGCCGCCACCGAGAATGTTCTTCGCGAAGATCGGCATCAACACGGTGTACGGCATGCCGACCAGGCTGATAAGAGAGAGCAGAAGGAGGATGTATCGAATGGGTACGAAATCGTACGCGTACTTGACGCCATCCTTCATCTCGCGAACGATCGATCGGTGCTGTGTCGTGCCCGCCGATGGCGGCATCTTCATTGCCAGAAGCGCGATAATGACCGCCACGAAACTGATGGCATTGATCAGGAAGCAAACCCCCTCGCCGGTGGTGGCGATCAGGATACCGGCCACCGATGGTCCCACCAGGCGGGCGCCGTTCACCATTGAAGAATTGAGCGCGATCGCGTTGGACAGCTCATCGGGCCGCTCCACCAGATCACGGATGAACGACTGGCGGATCGGGATATCGAAAGCGGAGACAATGCCAAGGATGATGGAGAGGACGATCAGCTCCCAGACCTGAATGGTCTTGGTCAAGACGAGCACGGCTAAGATCGCCGCCTGAACCATCGCGGCGACCTGCACCCAGACGATCATCCGAAGGCGGTTCCAGCGGTCGGCCAGAACGCCGGCCAGCGGGGCGAAAAAAAGGACGGGAAGATTGCCGAGAAAACCAACCATCCCGAGCAAGAATGCGGAGTTGGTCATGCGATAGACCAGCCAGGACATGGCGATCTGCTGCATCCATGTGCCGACCAACGAGATTCCCTGCCCGGCGAAATAGAGCCGGTAATTGCGGTACTTGAGCGCGCGGAAAATAAATTTGACGCCGCTAGGCTCGGCGGAAGCATCGTGAGCGGTTGACATAGGGACCTAATGTATGCTTATAACAGATGCGGGCAAGGAGAGTTTCCGGCAGCGGGAACGCGAAGTTGGACTCTGCATACGAGGGACGGTAAGTCATGGCGAGCGGAGTCGAGCCATGAGCAGTGAATAGTTGTGGCCCACCCTTCAGGGTGGGGCACAAGTGCAGAGAAAGTAGGTCGGGTTCCGAATTCGCCAAAGGCGAAGCAGAAACCCGACAACAGCAGGTGTAGCCCACCCGTCGAGGGTGGGGAAGAGTTGAAAAGGGCCGTCATGGTGAGCGTAGTCGAACCATGAACGGGATTAGATTCGCGTCAGTTGGTGCCGCACCCGAAGGGTGCGATGAGTACACCGTCGCCTGGAGCCCTCTTCCCGTCGCCTCGAGCGTAGACGAGAGGCGGACAGAGTATCCGGTTCGGTTCTCGACTCCGCTCAACCCGGCGCAACATGTGGCCCACCCTTCAGGGTGGGGACCTAGTCTGTCATGGTGAGCGTAGTCGAACCATGACCTCAGTCAGAGTCGGTCATCCTTCGACTACGCTCTGGATGACTGTAAGGATATACTATGATCAAATACCAAAACTCATTGGATGGGGTGACAGAGGAGAGCCTCCAGGGCTTCTTTGTCGGTTGGCCAAAACCACCCTCGGCAGCCACTCACCTGAAAATCCTGCAACACGCGAGCTACATCTGGCTGGCGATTGACACAGAGTCAGGCCGCGTGGTCGGGTTCGTCAATGCGATCGCCGATCATGTCCTGTCGGCGTATCTGCCGCTGGTCGAAGTCCTGCCGGAGTACCAGTTCAAAGGGATCGGCGCGGAACTGATCCGGCGAATGCTCGAAACGCTTAAGGACTACTACATGGTGGATCTGGTGTGCGATCGAAATCGGCAACCCGGATACAAATCGCTCGGCATGCGCCCGATCCCGGCGATGATGGTCCGGAACTTCGACAAGCAGGCAGGGATATAGTTCGCCCCTACTGGATCCCGTACGATAGGCGGCGGGCGAGTCGGCCGATCGATGACATCATGCCATGCTTGGCGAGCCGTGAGACCGATTTGCCATACTTACGATATCCGAGATTGAACAATAGATACGGTATCCGGACCCGGCCGGTGGCCGGGAGCCGTTTGAGGACATTGTCCACGGCGTAGACATTCTCGTACATCCAGAGATACCCTTCATAAAGCTCCTGCGGGCTCATTCTCTTGGGCTGGAAGACAACATGGGCGGTGTTGTAGTGGGTGGGATCGAAATCGATGATCCGATTCTCCGCCAACAGGCGATTGTAGAGAGTCGTCCCGGGATATGGGGTCAATATATGACCCGTCATCGTCTCCACCCGATTGCGCACAAGCCAATCGAGCGTTTGCGGGAAGATGGAAGTGTCCTCGTGATCAAACCCAAACGCCATCGAGGCGTTCACCATGATGCCTCGGCGATGAATCTCGGCAATGGTCTGATCATACAGCTCCACTTTGTTCTGTCGCTTGCCCACAGAGTGGATTGAATCACCGTTGATCGACTCGAAACCGATAAACAGTGATCGGCAGCCCGAGGCCTGCATGGCATCAAGAAGGTCCGGCTGTTGCCCGATGTTGGCCGATACGGCGGCGTGCCAGGTGAGCTTCATCGGCATGATGGCCTCGATGAAGGCGCGGGTCCATTCGGGGTTGCCAATGAAGTTGTCATCGATAAACATCACCTGCCTGGTCCTGAGGGACCGGATCTCGTCGAGGACGTGCCCCAGTGGGCGGTTGCGATACTGATGGTGAATGTAGTCGCAGCTGTTGTAACAAAACTCACAGGCAAAGGGACAGGAGCGGGAGGCGCAAACGACATTGGTGTAGAGATAATTCGACGTATCCAGTAACTCCCATCTTGGGCGGGGAGTGCGTGCCATATCGGCTGGTTGCTCGTGATAGTATCGTCTCTGGAGCTTGCCGTCGGCGGTATCGGAAAGGACTCGCTCCCATATCTCCTCGGCCTCCCCGACGCAGATAGCGTCGGCGAATTGCTCTGCCTGGTCCGGGTTGGCGCTCGGATGAATTCCGCCGAGCACCACCGGGATACCGCGCTGCCGGTATGACTGGGCGATATCATAGGCCCGAAGCGACGTATCGACATTGACGGTGATACCCACCAGATCCGGGTGGTCGGAAAGGTCCAGCGGAGAGACATTCTCGTCTTCGACATAGACGCTATGTGAGTCTGGTGTCAACGCGGCGACAGTGAGCAGGGAAAGGGAAGGGGAAAGGACTCGTTTGAATTCTGAGTCCATGGGTCGAAGACTCATCCGAGGAGAGATTAGCTTGATTCGCATACAGTGCGCTCCTTCATCTGCAGACGAATTGTCAGCAGACGATCTGTGGCGGTTAGATTCAACTTCTAATCTGGAGCGCTGGTATCGATCTGATCTCCCGTCGATTGCTGTTTCCAGGTATACTGTGGTCCGTGCGACCGGTTCCGGTGTTTAGCATTTAATAACAATTCGGAGCAGGATTGTCCTTTGGCGGGATGCGTGTATGTCACGGAAAGACATAGGGAAAGAGCGCTCAGAATCGTTATTGACTTTGGGGTGGGCTGCCGTTTATTACCGATCTTAACATGTTCGTTAACATCGTATTGGAATAGAGATTATGAGCGAATCAACAGGTTCTCCAAAGCACACCCCTTTCACGAAATTCCATATCGAGGCCGGTGCCAAGATGGTGGATTTTGCCGGATTCCTTATGCCGGTACAGTACAAAGGGATACAACAGGAACATCAGGCTGTCCGGACAAACATCGGGCTGTTCGATCTGACCCACATGGGTGAGTTCGAAGTCTCCGGCAAGGATGCGCTGGCGTTTCTTCAGAAGACGACCACCAACAATGTCGAAGCGCTGGCAGTTGGCAAGATTCAGTACTCCTGCATGCCGTATCCTGAAGGCGGGATTGTCGATGATCTTCTGGTCTATCGCATGGCGGACAAATATTTCCTGGTGGTGAATGCATCGAATCTGGAGAAAGACTTCAAGTGGCTGACATCGCACTTGTTCGGCGACGTCAAGCTGGTGAATCGCTCCGATGAACTTGGACTCCTGGCGATCCAGGGGCCGAACGCCCAGAAACTGATGACGGAATTGACCCCACACGATCTGAACAGCATGGGCTATTACACCTGTGCCACGGCGAAAGTAGCCGGGGAGGAACTCCTGTTCTCCCGTACCGGTTACACCGGCGAAGACGGGTTTGAGATTTATATCCCGACAGCTAAATGCGAGAAGCTCTGGCATGCGATCATGGATGCCGGCAAGAAGTACGGGATCGAATTGATCGGTCTGGGCGCACGCGATACGCTTCGATTGGAAATGAAGATGGCGCTGTATGGTAACGATATCGACCAGACCACCAATCCGGTCGAAGCCGGGCTGAGCTGGATTGTCTATTTTGATAAGGACTTCATCGGGAAACCGCCGATGGTCAAGCAGAGAGACGAAAAGCCGAAGCGTCGGCTGGTCTGTCTGGAGATGGAAGGCAAGAACGTCCCGCGTCACGGCTATGACATTGTCGGCAACGGCAAGAAGATTGGCGTGGTGACATCCGGAACGTTTTCTCCGACGCTGCAGAGACCGATCGCGATGGGATATGTACCGCTCGATCTGTCCAAAGTCGGTTCGGTCGTGCATGTCGCAATCCGGGACAAGGAATTTCCGGCGACGGTGGTCAAGCCGCCGTTCTATAAAAATGCTTCGCACAAGTAACGAAAAGGACTTATGCACGTTGATCTGTATTTAACGCCGCTGCCGTTTACCAAAGCTGATCTTGATGGCCGGACGGTCGTTGTCATCGATGTCCTCCGGGCCTGCACATCGATATGCGCCGCGCTGTTGGCCGGCGCGCGCGGAGTCATTCCCACTGACGGACCGGGTGAAGCGGGAGATATGCGGCTAAAAATCGGGGCTGACATGACGGTCGTTGCGGGCGAGCGGGACGGTGTGAAACTTGAGAGCTTCAATTTCGGCAACTCTCCGAGTGAGTTTACACGCGAATCAGTGGGCGGCAAGTATGTCGTGATGACCACGACTAACGGGACGACTATTCTGAGCCGTTCCTTCAAGTCTGACCCGGTGTTTGCGGCCGGGCTGGTGAATGTCTCCAAAGTGGCTGAACGGGTGGCGAGGGTTAATCGGGATGTAGTGGTGGTCTGCTCCGGGCAGGATGGCGGCTTCTCGATTGAAGACACGATTTGCGGCGGAATGCTTATCCACCTGCTGAGCACCGCTCATCAGAAGCAAGTGACGGTGAACGATGCCGGGTCGCTTGCGCTTCTGTTGTACCGCACCAATAAGACGGCGATCAAGCAGACGCTGGAGCAGGGGGAACATGGCCGGTTTCTGACATCGCTCGGGTTTGGCCGGGATGTCGAAACGGCTGCCGATGTAGACTCGATGCCGGTGGTGCCAATTTTGCGGGACGGCCGTCTGGTACTCGATGAAAACTGAACATTGACGGCCATTGATCCGTCTTACTTCGACCAAATCAGGTATAATCAACGTATGATGTTACGACTGTTATCAATTGCGCTGGCATTACTCCTGCTCGCCGGTTCGGCTCTGGCCGAGAGTGCGGTTCAATGCGAATTCTCCGTCTTCTGTAACGATTCGGCTTCTGCCGGCCGAGGCGAACTGGTCTACCGGGATACCGCCGTGGTGGTCAAGGGAATACGCACCACCGGCTTTATGGGGAATTTCAGTCTCGATATCCAATTCGAGCAGGTGGATACGTCGGCTTGTACGTTCTCGGTTCACGTCGTGACCCTTGGCCCTGGTGCCTATACGACGTCGAGGCGATTCACCTCTGAATTCGGCCTCCCGGCCCGATTGGATCGAATTCCGGTGAAGGACAACGCTGTCTTTAGTCTGTCGATCAAGCCGCTCAAGAAGACTTCGGTTGATACCGCCGGATGCGGGCTTCTTCACTACCGCAGTTCGGACTTTCGTTTCGATCCATCCGCGAATATTGATCTCTACTTCGTTCCCAAGACGCATGGCGACTACTACTGGAATGCGGTAAAGACGATGGTCGAAGACCGTTACCGCAAGTTCGCCGACGCCAACCGGTTTTCGTTACCGGGAAAGTACATGATGTACCTCTGCCCGTGCACAATCCATTCGGTACTTTGGGACAAGCGGTTCGGCACTATGG
>JBATNE010000253.1:0-18829 GCA_049290195.1 Candidatus Zixiibacteriota bacterium | reverse complement strand
TCGTCGCTACTGTCATACAGTTCGGAAACCTTCTTGAGAAATGCCGCCGGTTCAACAAGCTGATCGAGCACAAACCCGATCATCGCCTCGTCCTTCCCTTCTTCTGCCAGCTCCAGAGGAATATGCCACATCTCACGAAACCGTGCGTTCCAGTGCGTCTTCGACCCGCTCCGATCAACCACCAGAATGCCGTCGCCGGTTGATTCAAGGGTCGCCCGCAACAAACCTTCGCGATCGCGCAATGTGGCTTCAACTTCACGTCGCTCCTGGATTTCCCCTTCCAGATCTCGCTGTTGCTGCAAATACTTGGAAACCAAATCACCGATATGCTGGAACTCAACACCCGATCTATCAAGCTGGTCGGTGGGAATTGGGCTGGCCGTCCGAAGACTCGCCATCACCTGCTCCAATGGCCGACTTACCCAAATCCGTATTGCCACAAACAGGATGATCATGATCCCGAGACAGAACGCCCCAAAATAGATTATTTGTTTACGCGACGAGCTGAGGAAAACGGCGTAAATCGGTGATTCTGAACTGCACTTCAGCACTGCTTCGGGTCGGCCGTCCGCTCCGGGAAGTAACTGCTGTACTTCTATGGTCCCGGTCTCGTCCTGCAAGTACGTGTGTGCCGAATCCCCGGCCCTTAGCCGGTCCACGGACGCTCTTCCACCGATCGCATCAGACAAGCTTCCAAGGCATTCTGCGTCCCAGACTCTCGTCACGACAAAATAGCCGCGCGGCACCGTCGTCCGGCTGTCATCGTCACTCGGCTGAACTGGAGCCGTCCGGAGTTCGACTACACCGTTCGAAGCTGAAACAAAGAAGTGGCTGAATGCCGTCCGATGAAGTGAGTTTTGGATGGCCGCTTTGATCTTCGGGTCAGACGTTACCCATTCCGAATTTTCAGCGCTGGTATCGTAGACGAGTGAGAATTTGTCGTCGAATACCCAGCCAGCGGCTATGCGGTACGTTCCGATTCCGACATAAATATTTGTCCGAGCCCAACTGGTGTCTTTCGTCTTGATGAAATCCACCATTTCATCCCAGAGAGAATAGTCATTGGCAATGCTCTGGAGCGAGCGGCCCGTAAGCTCCACCATCTTCTGCAGCAAGACGATTTTCTCGGTGCCCTTGTCCTCAAGGATCATCCGCGCTTGACGGTTCCCCTGATAGTAGAGAACCAGAAGGCAGCCCACAAAAATGAGTAGAACCAGCCCGGTCAGGACCAGAAATCTGAATTGCGTAGAGTACTTTGTCATAGCGACCGGTCAGCTTACCGAGGATTCACGGGCGGTTTGTACCGTCAAGAAGCTACCTGCTCTGAAATACGCCCGAACGTAGTAAGAGACAGCCCCTTACTGTATCGGCCGATCTACCATTAAGTTCACATCACTTACCCCTGGATTTGCGGTAAACTCCTTGAGAAAGAAGCGCTTAGCCAACCCTCCATGCCAAGCTCCCCTACCGCAGCCCGCCAAGCCCCATCCCAAACCACATCTGGACAAACGGCAGTCAGCCCCTGAATCAGCAAAAAATCAAGGAAACTGGAACTTTCCCCTTGACCCAGGCGTATTAATCGTATATTTACGATAACCGATAAAGGAGAGTATGGCGTTCAGCAAAAAAGACAATTTCGAGTCCCGGCAGGCCCGATTGGCCACCTTCGCCAAAGCCCTCGGACACCCCGCCCGAATCGCAATCCTTCGGGTCCTCGCCGAAAAAAACCGCTGCATCTGCGGAGAGATCGTCGATGTCCTCCCCCTTTCGCAGTCGACCGTCTCGCAGCACCTCAAGGCCCTCAAAGATGTCGGCCTGATCCGCGGGGAGATCGAAGGTCCTCGCTCCTGCTACTGCATCGATGAAACCGTCGCGGCCGAGTTCAAAGAACTCGCCGATGACCTGCTCAATACCCTCGTGTCCGGCGCACCCGATAACTGCTGCGCCCCGGAAACAGAAAGGAGTTCAGCCATGTCTGAACCGAATGAAATCAAACAGCTAGTCAAACAGAAATACGGCGAGATCGCCCATCAGTCTTTCACCCAGAATGCCTCCTCCTGCTGCGGCTCCGGCGGATGCTGCTCGGACTCGGACCTATCCGTCTTCGCCGAAGACTATTCCAAGCTCGATGGCTACAAGCCTGAAGCCGACCTCGGTCTCGGCTGCGGCATCCCGACCGCCTTCGCCCAGATCAGAGCCGGACAGACGGTGGTCGACCTCGGCTCCGGCGCCGGCAACGATGTCTTCATCGCCCGCAAGATGGTCGGCCCCACCGGCCGCGTGATCGGTGTCGACATGACCGATGAAATGATCACCAAAGCCCGCGCCAACAATGAGAAGTTCGGATTCACCAATGTCGAGTTCCGCCAGGGGGACATCGAACAGATGCCGGTCGAGAACGGAATCGCCGATGTCGTCATCTCGAACTGCGTTCTGAATCTTGTCCCGGACAAGAACAAGGCGTTCTCGGAAATTTTCCGCGTCCTTAAGCCGGGCGGCCACTTCAGCATCTCCGATATGGTGCTCGATGGCCGGCTCCCCGAAGGTCTCGCCAAGGCTGCCGAGATGTACGTCGGCTGTGTCGCCGGCGCAATCCAGAAGTCCGAGTATCTCGGTATCATAGAGAAGACCGGCTTCACCGCCGTGACGATAGAGAAAGACCGTGCGACCGTGATCCCCGATGAGATCCTCTCCAAGTATCTCAAACCGGCCGATATCGATGCCTTCAAGAAGAGCGGCGCATCGGTCCGAAGCATCACTGTCTACGGCCAAAAGCCGGCATAAGGATAGAGCACAGTGGTAGGGCACGAGTCTCCGCACTCGTGCCATCTACTTCGCCGCTGGATGCCAGTGGCAGGTCTCTGCAGACCAAAGAATTCAACTGAGACCTGCCCTACCACTATTCGACCCGTCGTTAGGCCGGTTGATATCGTCGGGCTGAGCGGAGACGAAGCCCATTACCATTGCAAGGAGAATACATTTTCAATGCACACCATCCTCTTCCTCTGCACCGGCAACTCGTGCCGAAGCCAGATGGCCGAAGCCTGGGCGCGCCACTTGAAAGGCAATCAGCTCGTTCCATACTCCGCCGGCGTCAACCCCGGCGTTCTGGATCAACGCGCCGTCAAAGTGATGTCCGAAGTCGGCATCGACATCTCAAACGGCCGCCCCAAACATGTCCGTGATCTGGCCGATGTCCAGTTTGACTACGTCGTCACCGTGTGCGACCACGCCCACGAGACCTGCCCGATCTTCCCCGGTCAGACGAAGGTGGTGCATCACGGCTTCGATGATCCACCGCACCTGGCCAAGTCCGCACAGTCAGACGACGATGCCCTCGCGATCTATCGCCGCGTGCGCGACGAGATCCGCGCTTACATTGAAACGCTCCCGGAGACACTAACCCATGCCGCAAATTGAAACCCGACGCCTCAACTTCCTCGACCGCTATCTGACCCTATGGATCTTTCTCGCCATGGCAATCGGTGTCGCGCTCGGCTGGAAGTGGCATGGCGTGTCGTCATTCTGGAACCAGTTCTCGGTCGGCACTACAAACATCCCAATCGCCATCGGCCTGATCCTGATGATGTACCCGCCGCTGGCGAAGGTGAAGTACGAAGAACTCGGCGATGTGTTCAAGAACTGGAGACTGCTCGGCCTCTCCCTCGTCCAGAACTGGATCATCGGACCGATCCTCATGTTCGCTCTGGCAATCCTGCTGCTCAAAGGATATCCGGAATACATGGTCGGGCTTATCATGATCGGGTTGGCCCGATGTATCGCCATGGTGATCGTATGGAACGATCTCGCCGGTGGCGACAAAGAATACGCCGCCGGACTGGTCGCCTTCAATTCCCTCTTCCAGGTCTTCTTCTATAGCCTGTATGCCTTCATTTTCATTACGCTCCTGCCGCCGATCTTCGGGCTGAAGGGAAGCGTGGTCGATATCAACATGGCGCAGATCGCCAAGAGCGTCTTCATCTATCTGGGCATCCCATTTCTTGCCGGCATGATTAGCCGTTTCGTGCTGATCAAGTTGAAAGGAAGCGACTGGTATACGACGGTCTTCATCCGCCGCATCAGTCCGATCACCCTGATATCGCTATTGTTCACTATTCTCGTGATGTTCAGTCTTAAGGGAGAAACGATCGTGCAGATCCCGATGGATGTCGTCCGGATCGGCGTACCGCTCCTGATCTACTTTGTACTGATGTTCTTGATCAGCCTCTGGATGGGCCGCAAGATCGGCGCCGGGTATAAGAAATCCGTTACGTTGGCCTTTACGGCAGCTTCGAACAATTTCGAATTGGCGATCGCGGTTGCGGTCGCGGTGTTCGGCATACAATCCGGGGCCGCCTTTGCGGCGGTCATTGGTCCATTGGTCGAAGTTCCGGTTATGATTGGCCTGGTCTCGGTCGCCCGGTATGCCCAGACGCACTATTTTGGCTCCGTAGCGTAAGTAGGTCGGGTTCCGATTCTCGCCAAAGGCGGGACGAGAAACCCGACACCCTGTTATCCACATCGCTCGGCCAGCTTTCGTATCTCCTTGTGTCAATTGTTAGTCCAAGCAATTGGGTTCGTTTTAGCTCTTTCATATTTCAAGCAAGCGAGGACGCCTGCAATGAAACCCTCCTTCATGTGCCCGCTGGGCGTCCTCGCCCAGCGTTTACTTTAACGGCAGGCGGGGACGCCTGCCGGCACGATGGCAGATGGGTTCGTTTGGGTTCGTTTTTCCATGCTTCAAATTGACTAGCCATTCATTGTCAATAGGTTGCGCGAATCCAATTGGGTTCGTTTCAGCTATTTACTATTTTCAACGACCCTTCCTTCCTGTGCGCGGCAGACGTCCCCGTCTGCCCGTTCCTTCCATTGTCAATTCCAGGGCGTAGGTCACCCTTGTAAACAATGGTCCCCCCATATACAGTGCTGGGGTCATCTTCTGGCGCGATTATGTACTGTTTTTGTAGGAGAGGGACGTAGAACCCACCTCAAAGAGGTGGGGTACCTCGGGCAGAATTACCCCAGCTATGGCAGCGGGAATTGTCAAGAGGCCGTGGGATATTGAAGACATCGTTAAACTGTTGGAGAGTCCGGAAGGGGCTTGAGCGATGCATTGCGCCAGTCGGAGGTCTTTTCGAACTGGCACCATATCTCTTTATATGGTATCCCACCACCAAACACTAATCTGAGACTGTACATGCCCTCCGAAGCGAAGAGGCTTGGTATCTCTCCACGCCTGATGTCATCCTGCTCGATGTCGGTGCGATCAAATGGGGGAAGAAAGACCAGTCCATCATCCCTTACTGCTATTACCCTGACGTAATCTGTAATCATTGGCCTAATATGTCCATACTCACAATCGTCAGGGGAATCAGTAGTAAAGTACAATTTGAACTTGCTCGAAGCGTTCAGTTTCTTCCCATTCAATCTTATCTCCGTTAGGACACATGTGCAAAGCCCAAGACTTGCCGAACCAGTTATGTTAAGAGAGAGGGAAAAATTCTTTCCTTTATGCCAATCGAAATTCGGTGAATAGGATAGACTCTTGATCCCTTGTGGTATCTCAACTGAGTATTCATTCCCATTAAATTCATTGTCGAAGGAGATTGTCAACTTCTCCTCTTCTTCTGAATCTAATTCTGACGATCTATTTTGAAGGCTCGCTATGGTATTTTCATGTTCGGCGATGAGATTTGCTCTCAGCACACGTAGGTGAGGGCCAGCCATCATAAGACTATAGAGTAGTCTAAGAAATCCCCATAGTAACGACCCTACAATAGCCGAATAGACAAGCGTCTTGAGTAAATGGGAAAGACTATCGAATGGGGCAATTTGCATCTTATAGCTCACTAAAGCCGCACCGATAGCGAAGACAATAGCCGCGAGTGTGTTTTTCCCAGGGCTCTCCCCCAATCCTCGGTAGAAATCAAACCACCCGAATTTAATAACTTCAATTTTGTGGCGGTAGAAGATGGCCGCGTCGTTGAGTATCCCCATATACCCAATATATTGCTTGCTGCCTTAAGCACAATTCGATTATTTCTTCTGTAACCTGCAAGAGGAGGGACTATGCGATTCCCGCTATTGTCGATTGTCGTGGCCGTTCTACTCGTTAGCATCGGACACTCACAAACGACTCAGAAAGTAGGCCATCAAGTCACCGCCAAGGTCGAAGACTCCGGCAAAGCAACAAGCGACGCCGCCAACAAACAGGGAAGCCCCGTTCAGTCTGCGCTTCTCCTCGCGCAGCAGAAACCATCCCTTGCTACCGATGAAAATTCCAATGTTGATCAGGAGAAAGAAGATCAGGAAACGAGCAAGTGGTCTGACCCGATTACGTGGTTTACCGGTGCTCTAGTTGCTGTCGGATTGTGGCAGGGTATTGTCTTCAGAAAGCAATGGAAAAGCATGGAGGCGGCCCTGAAGGCCACAGAACATGCTAATGAAGTCTCTCGAACAATCGCTGAGACCGCGAGAATAAGCGCCGATGCATCGTTGGCCGCCATGCGGCCTTGGGTATCGTGCCGTGCGGAACTCAACGGGCCATTGACTCATACTGCGGGCGGGGACGCCGTCTTTAGATTCAGAATTACGCTCAAGAATATTGGCCATTTGCCAGCTCAGGCAGTGTGTCTTATCCCCTTCATCAACCTGTTGGGCGATGAAAACAGTCATTCCATCGTTAGGCTGCGAGAGGCCGCCACCAAGTGTGCCGATAACCCCGAACAGATTGAGGGATTGCTCCTGTTCCCCGGAGAAGAGTATGAAGTCGGAGTCGAACTCCCCGTCTGGCGTTGGGAGATCGATAAGGCTTGCTATGTCGTGGAACCGGCAAGAATGTACATGCCAGAACTTTGTCTCGTTGTAAACTACACCTATCCACTGGCGGAGAAACGCGCATCTACATGCATTCTGTACAGGATAGAAAAGATTGACGGGCATTTCGAGCCGGATAAGTTGGTTCCTATCGGGGGCATGAAGTTGAGCAAATATGTCCTCTGGAGCGGCTTTGCAACCTAAACTAGAGGCCACGGTGATAAGGAGATGGCACAGCCTAATGGCCATTACCGCCCACTTTCAAACACCATGCCAAATGGCATAACCTGAAGGGCGTTCGCCCCTCAACATTTTGAAACTGTGCCACCACCACGATTGATGGTCAAGCACATAGCTTCTCCCCAGCTATCTCCGCTCGCGCCCCCATGTCAATCCCCTCCACCCCCCCTTTCCTCTGTCCTCTCCCACTCCCCACCTCCCCCCTATGTAAATCCCCACAACTCTCGGGATGACCGGGCTACTTCGTCCCGCCGTTTCGCTTAACGATCTCCGCGTTACGCTTGAGCCCCTCCTCTTTTGGGCGGGTCAAGGGGGTGCCGGCGGTCAGTTTGAGGAATTCTTCGCGGCTCTCTAGCGCGAGTACCTTGCGCGTATCAAGAAACTCCCCGACACCGTTCGGGGGAAGAAAATCGGCGTGCGTCGTACGGATCGGATCTTGATTGTAGGGGCAGACTTCCTGGCAGATGTCGCACCCGAACATCAGGTCCCCCATCTTGTCAGCGAGAAAATCCGGAATGGTCGATGGCCGTTCGATTGTCAGATAGGAAATGCACCGTCGCGAGTCGATTGTTCGCGGATGGACTATCGCGCCGGTGGGGCAGGCATCCATACAGAGCCGACAGGTGGCGCAATGGCCGTGAGAAAACGGATCGCGCTTGTCCGGCTCCAGTTCGAGCGTGGTGAGAATCTCCGAAAGGAATATCCATGACCCGAACCGCTTGTTGATCAGCATGCCGTTCTTGCCGATGAAGCCGAGCCCCGCCTTCTCGGCATAGGGTCGTTCCAGGAACGGTCCGAAATCGACAAACCAGCGGAACTGCGCGAAGTCCGGCAGATCGTCGCGCGACTCAAGCGAGCGGACAAGCTGCTTCACTCTCGAAGCTATGACTTTGTGATAGTCCCGTCCGCGGGCATACCGGGATATCCGGCCATGCTGGTCGGGCGTGGTTGGCGCATTGGGCTGGTAATAGTTCAGTCCAAGCATGATGACTGATTTGACATCCGGCAGGATGCGGGATGGATCGCAGCGTCGATCCGGCTCCTTGGCCAGATAGTCCATCTCGCCATGGTACTCATGTTCGAGCCAGACGTAATAGCGCTCGCGCGCGTCGGTAATCACCTCCGGTGTGGTGATCCCGACCAGGTCGAAACCGGTATCGACCGCCAAGCGCTTGACTGTGGATGCGTCCAACATACCCGGTCAATAAAGCACCAAATACGGATTAGACATAACTGGTATTTTGCGGTCCAAATTACCACTATCTTTGTTCAGTCGCGCACCAATGCCGAACCGGGAATGCACGACCCATTTTGAGCAGTATTGGTCATGCCGACCTGCCGGGGCCTATCGAGAGGGAATTCGATAACTATAGGGAAACCAACATGTTGCTCAATCAAAACGTACCACGTAGTATGCATTAGTTAATTGCTACCGATCTTGTCCGATATCATTATTGACAACCTTGTCACTGTTAGATATCTTGTGACAAATGTAACTTAGGGTGGTAGCTCGTGGTCGCACAAAGTAGAGTCTTTTCATCAACACTTGATGGTGTCGACTCATCCGTGACCACCGGCCGATCATCGACTAACCTAGCCTACTTACTCCCCAAAATTGGTGTCGATACCTGCCACCCGGACAGGTTCGCAGTCAGCGAAAGGATTGCCTCATGAGCGCCGCGTTTGTACTCGCCCGATTTGGCGACAGGGAAAAGCTGTTGCCGGCGGTGGCCCAGCTCGATTCATGTCCACCAGTCTCCCGATGGGACGCGGTCGACGGTCATGTCCACCTCGTCATCTCGGTCAACAGCACATCGTCCACACTGCCCGACAATATCCGCAATCTCGTCGGCGTGTCTGAGATGATGTCGTTCGATATCGCCGAAACTGCAAAGTCTGAGCGCGCGCCATCACCCGAATCCGTGTCGGCTTATCTGTTCATAGATGCCGAACCGAACCAGAAGGCAGCGCTCTCCAGGTCCATCTCCGAAATGCCGGAAGTGCTCTCGTGCACCGGCGTCTCCGGTGGTTGCGATCTGGTAGTGGTCATATCGGCCGAGACGATCACCGCGCTTGAGCGCGTCATCAACGACAGGATACGACCACTGGACGGAATCCTTCGCCTGAAGCACAACCACATCATCGACCTCAAAAAGTTGTAAGGGACCAGTCATGTCAGACCAACCGACCCAGGACTTCAAATCATTCAATGTCGATCTGTGGAAGCACGACGGCCATGCCGGAGCGCTGATCCCTCTGCTCCAGTCGGCGCAGGACACGTACGGGTACGTTTCGGAGAAGGCGATTGACTATATCAGCCACATCACCGGAATACCATCGGCGGACATCTATGGTGTGGTCACCTTCTACGCCCAGTTCCGCACCAAGCCGCTGGGCAAGAACGTCATCAAAGTCTGCAACGGCACCGCCTGCCATGTCAACGGCGCGAAGGAAGTGTACGAAGTCATTCAGGATGAATTGGAAATCACCTACGACGAGACCAGCGATGACGGTACCTTCAGTCTGCTCTCGGTGGCCTGTATCGGATGCTGTTCACTGGCCCCGGTGATCACGATCAATGGCGAGACGTTTGGACGTCTCAACTCGCAGAAGTTGAGAAAGATCCTTCGGGACTTCAAGCGCCAGACCCGTCAAACCGAGAAAGCTGCGGAGTAAAGATATCATGAAGACGGTAAGTGTAGGATTGGGGACATGCGGGATATCGGCGGGCGGCGAAAAAGTGTATCGCGCCTTTCAGGACGAACTAAAGCAGAACCCCAGCGCCTTTGTGCTTAAGGAGACCGGCTGCGTTGGCATGTGCTACCGCGAGGTGCTGGTCGAAGTCTCCAACGGAAGCAGTGTCACTCATCTCTATGGCGATGTCACTCCCGAGAAGGTGGGACGGATTGTCACCGACGATATCGTCGGGAACAAGAGCATCGATGAATGGCTCGTCTCCGGTGCCGATCGCGAAAAGGGATTCTTTGAGAATCAAGTTCGCATAGTGCTCCGCAATTGCGGCAAGATCGATCCGGGGTCAATCGATGAATACATTGCATCCGGCGGATATAAGGGAATTCAGAAGGCGCTGGAATCGATGACACCCGAGCAGGTGATCGGCGAAGTAATGACTTCCGGGCTCAGAGGTCGCGGCGGCGCAGGATTTCCAACCGGGACCAAGTGGCGGTTCACGCGCGGCGCACCCGGTACCAAGAAATATGTGATCTGCAATGCGGACGAAGGTGACCCGGGAGCGTTCATGGATCGCTCGGTTCTGGAACCTGATCCACACGCTGTGCTCGAAGGGATGTTGATCGCCGCTTACGCAATAGGCGCCGATGAAGCGTATATCTACTGCCGCGCAGAATATCCCAAAGCGATTCTACGGCTTCGCCAGGCGATTGCGCAGGCCAAAGCCAAGAACCTCCTCGGTGAGAATATCCTGGGCAAGCCGTTCAATTTCGAGATACGAATCAAAGAAGGGGCCGGCGCCTTTGTCTGCGGCGAAGAAACCGCGTTGATTGCATCGATCGAAGGCCGCCGCGGCATGCCGCGTTTTCGTCCCCCCTTCCCGGCTGTCTCCGGCCTCTGGGGAAAGCCGACCAACATCAACAATGTCGAGACCTTTGCGAATATCCCGTGGATCATTCTCAACGGCGGCGCCGCGTTCGCAGCATACGGAACGGCTGATTCCAAAGGAACCAAAGTATTCGCGATGGCGGGCAAAGTCCGTCGCACCGGTTTGGTCGAAGTACCAATGGGCATCACGATCAAGTCGATCGTTTTCGATGTCTGCGGTGGAATTGTCGACGACAAGAAATTCAAGGCAGTCCAAATGGGGGGACCATCGGGCGGATGTATCCCGGCCGCGATGTGCGATATCCCGATCGACTACCAGCAGATCAACCAGACCGGCGCGATCATGGGATCCGGCGGGTTGATCGTCATGGACGAGACGACCTGCATGGTGGATGTCGCCAAGTACTTCCTGACCTTCACTCAGGCGGAGTCCTGCGGCAAGTGTACGTTCTGCCGCATCGGCACCAAACGGATGCTGGAGATATTGGAACGGATCACCGATGGTCACGGGACCATGGAAGACCTGGACAACCTGTCCGAACTGAGCGAACAAATCAAGTCTGCGTCGCTCTGCGGTTTGGGGCAGTCTGCGCCGAATCCGGTCGTGACGACACTGAAATACTTCCGCGACGAGTATGTCGCCCATATCAAAGACAAGAAATGCCCGGCCCACGTCTGTGCGCCACTCTTGACGTACACGATCAATGACGCCTGCACCGGCTGTGTTGTCTGCGCCCGGGCCTGTCCGACCGAAGCGATCACCGGGGAGCGGAAAATGAAACACCTGGTCGATCAGGATAAATGCATCAAGTGCGGGAAATGCTTCACCGTTTGCCGCTTCGACGCGGTGGTGAAGGAGTAACGATGAGCACATTAGTAGCATTGACGATAAATGGCCGCAAAGTGGTGGCCTCACCGGAGAAGACAATTCTTCAGGTATGCAAAGAACAGAAGATCGACAATATCCCGACCCTCTGTTACGATGAGAAGCTTCCCCCCTTCGGCTCCTGCTTCCTCTGCGTTGTCGAACTCGAAGGTCAGAACAAGATGTTTCCTTCCTGTTCGACCCGCGTTACCGAAGGAATGGTCATTCATACCCGCAGCGAGAAAGTCAAGCGCGCTCGCAAAACCTGTCTTGAACTGCTCTTGTCCGATCACTATGCCGACTGCTTCGGACCGTGCCGACTCAACTGCCCGGCCGATGTCGATATCCAGGGATACATGTCCCTGATCAATCTCGGTAAATTCAAGGAAGCAGTTGCCCTGATTAAGGAAAAGAATCCACTACCGTCCGTGTGTGGTCGTGTCTGCACGCGCAAATGCGAAATCAATTGCCGCCGCTCATTGATAGACGCACCTGTCGGAATCGACTTCTTGAAGCGCTATGCCGCCGACCAGGATATGATAGGACAGATGTGGCAGCCGGATACCAAACCGGACAACGGCCTGCCGGTCGCAATTATCGGAAGCGGGCCGGCCGGACTCACCTGTGCGTACTATCTGGTTATCGAAGGATATCGCCCGACCGTATTTGAGGCTCTTCCCGAAACCGGCGGAATGCTTCGGTATGGAATTCCGGAATACCGACTCCCCAAAGACGTACTCGACAAAGAAATCAGCTGGATCCTCGATCTCGGTGTGGAACTGCATACCAACAAGACTCTGGGTAAAGACTTCACGATTGATGACCTGTTCAAGAAGGGATACAAGGCGGTCTTTGTCGGACTCGGCGCGCAGATCGGGAAGCCGATGCAGGTCGAAAACGAAAATGTTGACGGCGTCCTGAGCGGTGTCGAATTCCTCAAGCAAGTACAGATGGGGACCAATCCCAAGATCAAGGGACGTGTTGTGGTAGTCGGTGGCGGGAATACCGCGATTGATGCAGCGCGCACGTCGCTTCGCCTTGGTGCCGATGAAGTTGTCCTGCTCTATCGCCGCACCCGCAAGGAAATGCCGGCCAATATGGTTGAGATCGAAGCGGCCGAGCACGAAGGTGTGAAGATGGAATTCCTGGCCGCGCCGGTGCGGGTCAATGTCGCCAATGACCGGATGGAATCGCTAACCTGCATTCGCATGGAACTTGGCGAACCGGATGCCAGCGGCCGTCGCCGCCCGGTAGAGCAAAAGGGCTCAGACCACATTCTGAATTGTGATTGGGTCATCTCCGCAATCGGTCAGGAACCGGATCTATCAGGTGTTGGCAAAGGCAACGGCTCGGATATCAAAGTTACCAAGTGGAATACTATTGTCGCCAAGGACGGAACGTTTGATACCGATCGCCCGGGCGTCTTCTCCGGAGGGGATGTCGTCACCGGTCCTGCCGATGCCATCGATGCCATTGCTGCCGGCCGAATGGCGGCGCGCGCGATAGACAAATATGTCAAGACCGGCAAAGTGGAACCGTTTGTGGACCGGTTCGAAAGTAAGCGGGATAACTTCCACAAGATGACAAAGGCTGACCTCCCGGCTGTCAAGGAATCAGAGCGCCACGGAATCCCGGAACTTCCGGTAGCCGAACGCATAAAGACCTTTGATGAAGTCGATCTGGCATACGATGACAACACGGCGGTCGCGGAATCATTGCGTTGCGCGGAGTGCGGTTGCGATGTCGGCCTCGCCTGCCAGCTTCAGGATTACTGCACCGAATACGGCGTGGATCAGGAGAGGTTTGTCGGCGCGTACAATAAGTACAAAGTCGATACCCGTCACCCGTTTGTCAAAATCGACTCCAATAAGTGCATTCGATGCGGGCGGTGCGTACAGACCTGCGCTGAAATCCTGAATGTATCGGCGCTTGGCTTCGTCAACCGTGGATTCCGAACGATTGTCAAGCCGGCCATGGATAAGGCGCTTCATGAGACCAACTGCGTATCATGCGGCAACTGTATCGACGTCTGTCCTACCGGCGCGCTTGTCGAGAAGATGCCGTTCCGTCGTTCTGGCCCATGGAAAATGGAATCGGTGAACAATATCTGTAATTACTGTTCGGTTGGATGTAATCTCACGGTCAAGGTAAAGACTGACGATATTTTCTATATCGCCGGCGCTGCGCCGGAATTGGGTCCAAACCACGGCGAACTCTGTGTCCGTGGAAGATTCGGCTACCAGCATTATCTGGACGGCAGTCGCGTCACCAAGCCTATGGTCCGCAAAGGGGGCAAGCTCGTTGAAGCTTCATGGACAGAGGCATTCGATGCCATCAAGAAGGGAATGAATCGAGTACTTGAGGATCACACTCCTGACCAGGTACTCATCTCCGCCTCTCCAAAACTGACCAACGAAGAGCTGTATCTCGCGGGTCGATTCGGACGAGCTGCAATCGGGACCAACAACCTGGCATCGTTCCACCATTTGCTGAACAACGCCGACTATCACGCCCTGGATGGCATGTTCGGATCAACGGTCGCAACAGTCGGTAACGAAGAAATCGCCAATGCTGATCTGTACATATTCCTCGGCGGCAATCCTACCTCTGACAATCCCGTTCTCGGCTGGCAGATGAAGCGGAGGATGCGTCACGGGACCGAATCTATCGTCATCAGCAGCGCCGAGATCGATCTCTGCGATTGCGCAACCGTGACCGCCGATGCCCGGCGCGGTACCTCGACCAAGCTGCTCAATGGCGTGATGGCTGAATTGATCCGTCGAAGTGCTGTCGATGAAGCGTTTGTCACCGGCAAGACGGTCAACTTTGAACAAGTCAAGACTCAGCTATTGAAGAATAATATTGGAGAGACATCGTCGATCACGGGCGTTTCGACTTCACGTATCGAGAAGATCGTCGACCTGCTCTCGGTCCCCGGAAAGAAGATCGTCGCCTGGTACAACATTGACAGCCGGGTGGATCGCGCCGATGACGATCTCAAGGCGCTTGCCACGCTGATGCTCATGCTCGGAAAGATCGGCACGCCCGGTTCCGGGTTGGCGCTGGTCTCCAGCCAGTGCAACCATACCGGCATGCAGGTAGCGGGATTCGACAGCCGACTCCTCCCCGGCGGTGCGCCCATTTCCGCAACTCGCCTGGCTGAGCGAATTGGACACATCTGGCGCATCGATCTCAAGGGTATGACTCAGAAAGCTGACACCAATATTCCACGCAAGATTCGCGAAGACAAGATTCGCGCGGCAATCATTGTGGGTGAGAACCCGGCGGCGGCCGAAGAGTACAACGGTTTCGTGAATAACCTGGAATTCATGGTCGTGGCCGATCTGTTCTTGACAGAAACCGCCCAGGCGGCCGATGTCTTCCTCCCGCTTTCGACCTATCTTGAAACCGATGGTCACCTCACGAGTTGGTGCGGCGCCGCTCAGAAGACCAGTCCGATTGCCGAACCGGCCAATGGCAAATCGACAATTGAGATCATCAAGCGGATGGCGGAGTTGTTCGGACACCATGTCGGGCTTGAGAATTTCGACGAGCTAGTGAGCGAAATTGAGCTTATGGCCAAGGAGTTCGGCACCTTTGGGCGATTGAATGGAAAATTCATGACTCCCGATCAGAAGGCGCATTTTGAGTTGTATGCAGATCATGTGGGAACATCAAATGTCCTTCGGACGCATGTGCTGGAAATCGACAATCGGATGTCCGAGCGGATGAAACTGATTCGGGCCTGATGGTGAATGTCAGCGGAGGGGTAACCATTCCTATGCGGCGGCGAAGGGCATGAACCTTCTCACTATTCTCGGCATCGCCTTTGGGTTGGCGATGGATGCGTTCGCGGTGGCAATCGCGGTCGGTTCGCGGCATAAGCATCTTCAGTTCCGGCCGGTCTTCCGTCTGAGCTTTCATTTCGGCCTGTTTCAATTCCTGATGCCAATCATAGGCTGGCTCCTTGGGTCGCAATTAGAGAAGTATCTGAAGAACTATGATCACTGGATCGCTTTCTTGCTTCTCGCTTTTGTCGGCGGCAAGATGATCAAAGAATCGTTTGAGACTTCCCAACACGAGCAAACGAGAACCGATCTCACGCGCAAGTGGTCCCTCATGATATTGTCTGTTGCGACCAGTATTGATGCGCTTGCTGTCGGTCTTACCTTTGCACTTCTGGACTACAGCATTTGGTCATCGAGCGCGATCATCGGAGTGGTCGCCTGCGGCATGACGATTATTGGCATGTTCCTCGGCAAGCGGCTCGGCGACAGGTTTGGCAAGAGGATGGAGTTGGTCGGCGGGTTGGTTCTGCTAATAATCGGAGTCCGAATACTACTTTCACACATTGGATAAAATCACCGAATAAGCATTGGCGACAGCCCTTCCCGGCCGAACATACTGGTCATATTTTGATCATATCTCCTTGTGACATCGACCACAGCACAATTTGCCGACTATTATTCGTCAATTTGCCTGCTACCCCCTCGTTTCGGCGAACATTCTTCGTAACCCCAATAAATGTATTGACTTACGGGAAACTTTGAGTACTCTAGCAGCGTATAACTGAGTAGGCGCGGCTAAATACTGGCCGATCCATAGCTTGACCGCAAACGCGGCAGAAACGAGGTGTGTTATGACAAATGTGAGCACAGCAAACAAAGCTACGTTCGGATACTCGACCGTTCCGGACAACCTCATCTACGACTATGAGGGACAGTACGGCGCCAAGCATTATGGGCGGCTCAATGTCGTCATCCGCAAGACCGAAGGGGCCTGGCTGTATGACATGAACGACAAGAAGTATCTGGACTGTCTGGCTGCCTATTCCGCCGCCAACCCGGGTCATCATCATCCTCGCATCGTCGGCGCTGCGATCGACGCCCTCAAGGGACATTATGCGTCGGTCATTTCCAACGTCGTCTACACCGACCCGCTCGGCTTGTTCTTGAAAAAGCTTTCCACACTAGTTCCGAATCTTGGCCCGCGTTTCGGCGGCGAAGGAAACAAGGCGCTGTTGAAGAACGGTGGCGTGGAATCAGTGGAGACGGCGATAAAGCTCGCCCGCTGCTACGGGTTCAAAGCCAAAGGGATCCCGGACGGCAAGCAGGAGATTATCGTATTCAATAACAACTTCCATGGCCGCATGATCACGGTGGTGTCGTTCTCATCGAGTCAGAAATACAAGGAAGGATTCGGCCCGCTCACTCCCGGATTCGTTTCAGTTGAATTTGGGGATATCAAGGCGGTCGAGAAGGCCATCAACAAGAACACCTGCGGGATTCTCGTGGAACCGATGCAGGGTGAAGGGGGCATGTACCAGCCTCCGGACGGATTCCTCAAGGCTGTTCGTGAACTCTGCGACAAGAACGACCTCCTGATGATTGCCGATGAAATCCAGGTCGGTCTTGGCCGGACCGGGAAGAACTTCTGTTTCGAACACGAAGGGATTATCCCTGATGCCGTCATTCTGGGCAAGGCGATCTCCGGCGGTCTGGTTCCTGTCTCTGCCATGGTCACCAACGCCAAGTTGATGGATATGGTGTTCCAGCCGGGTCGCGACGGTTCCACTTATGGTGGTTACCCGCTGGCGTGTGTGGTCGGACTGGCTGCGCTCGATGTCCTCGTCGAAGAGCGTCTGTCTGAGCGTTCCGCCGAGATGGGCGCCATCTTGATGAAGAAGATCAAGAAAGTGGCCGAGCGCTCATCGCACGTTAAGGAAGTGCGCGGACGCGGGTTGTTTATCGGCATCGAGGTCAACAACGGCGACGCCATGGGGTATTGCCGCAAGCTGCTCGATCTCGGAGTGCTGGCGAACGACAGCCACGGGCATACGCTTCGGATTTCTCCGCCGCTGATTATTACCGAAGCTGAGATCGATTATCTGATCGAACGATTGGAAAAAGTACTCATCGACTAGTATTGCGAGTCACCCGCCCGAGTGGGCTGGGCATATAAAGAAGCGGTCAGGCAGCAATGCCCGGCCGCTTTACTTTTGTGTAGCAGCTGTGACTCACATTTCCAACTGCACGCTCACGGCATTCAGGCCGTCATAGATAGCATTCTCGGGAGAGATCATGTGGGAGTAATGCACCTTGAGATCGAATGGCATTTTCTTCCGACCGGGTGCTATCAGCGACAAGAGGCCATTTATTGACAATGACCCGCCGAAAGCCGTGACATCGATCGAAGTGGTCGCGAACCAGGACTGGCCGGCACGGAGTGCGATGGCACGGTGCCACTCAACTTCCCCGCCGAGATGAGTACCATCGACAACATCGAACTTGGTATGATCCTGCTGCAACCCGAGCAGAAATCGGCAATTCGAGACATGTATCTCGGTGCCAAGACCAAAGCGATACATTGTAGGCTGATCGTATTGTCGTTCGAGTACGTCAATTTTCGGTCCGAAATTGGTGACCGCGAGTCCAATCATGATTCGAAGTTGCAAGGCGGATGAATTTTCGTCCCACTTTCTCTCACCAAGAATTGGCATTCTGCCGTACGCCCCAAGATCATACGAGGTGCTGTTGAACGGACGACTAGCATTAGATACTGATTCATGGCCAAATTTGATCGAACCCCCGATCCCGAAATCAGGATATCCGGTGTGAGCCAGTCCAAGCACGACTTGGTGTATAGTCCATTTGACCATGAACGTATTCCCTGTGCCGTCAAAATTCCCGTTGTTGTAGGATCGTTCATAAATGGGATCAAACGACGACCCAACATACCGATAGGCTGCGGCAATTCGCCAGGTAGTATCAGATGGGGCACCAGGTGAATCTTTGATGGCAAGCGGGAGCGCAATGGAGGCATACCCGGTTCGAAGTTTGATGAGCACTTGATACTCGTTCGTCCAGGGGTTGCCGCCCAGGAGGAATCGAGACTGATGTGAGAACGGCAATAACGCCGGATTGGTGGCAAAGTTGCAATCATTCGGCACAATCAGTCCAAGCTGACCCAATCCGATGGCGGCTATTGAGGTTTCAATATTGAGATAGTTGGCGGCGGTGGTTCCGACTTTGGATTGCGCGTGACTGATGCCCGTAAGCATCAGAATTACCATGAGTGTTCGTCGCATAGCGATCTCCCTGTAGCGAATAAGCTAAGCTACCACATACCGGCAGTCAACACCAGTTCACCGGACCGGTGCGGCGGGGGGCAGCTGATAAAAAGAAAAAAGCGACCCGGGAGTTGTGCCGGGTCGCTTCGAATTGGGCATACATCAGATCACTTGCCTAAGCAGACAGGCGCTGCCCCGGTACCAGTGAGGAAAGCCACAAGTCGCGCCAGGTCGGTAAGGTCCACCACGTTGTCACAATT
>JBATNE010000252.1:0-14846 GCA_049290195.1 Candidatus Zixiibacteriota bacterium | reverse complement strand
GGACATCGGTACTGTATAGAGACCTCGTTAAGGAAAAGAAAGCGGCCGTAGCCGTTCAGCAGCTGGCAGGTTTCCCCGGTGACAAGTATCCAACGCTTGCCGGAATCTACGCAGTACCTGCTGCCGGTCACACGAATGCCGACTGCGAAAAGGACATTCTGGACGCAGTTGAGAAAGCCAAGACCGAACTCATCAGTACAGAGGAATTGGCCAAGATCAAGGCTCAGGCCAAAGCCAACTTTATCAATCAGCTCAAGGGTAACCAGGGTATGGCGTTCCAGCTGGCCGGCTATCAGCTCGCCTGGGGCGATTGGCGGAGACTGTTCAAGGAACTTGACAGAATCAACGCCGTCACGCCGGAAGATGTCCAGCGAGTCGCCAAGGAATACTTCACCGAGAAAAACCGTAACGTGGTCTTGATGAACACGGCTAAGAGCTGAAAGGAGTGATGCTATCATGAAACTAATTCAGAAGTTATCGTTCGCTGCGGTTGCACTCCTGCTCGTACTGGCGATTTCGAGTGCGGCCCAGGATGTCACCAAAATCAAATATCCAAGTCTGGGACAGCTGCCCAATCCCAAAATAGATACGGTCACGCTCGACAACGGCATCCGGCTGTATCTGGTCGAGGACAAGAGCCTTCCTGTATTCAATATGGCCGTACGTATTAACGGCGGTTCGTACCTTGAACCGGCGGAAAAAGTGGGTCTCGCCGGCGTCTGTGGAGACGTCCTTCGCACAGGTGGTACCGAAAAGTGGACCGGCGACCAGATCGACTCCATTCTGGAAGGAGTCGGCGGCAGTGTCGAGACGTCGATCGGCCTGATGAACGGTTCGGCGTCGGTCAATGTCCTGAGTGACTTCACGGATCTTGGGATCGAAGTGCTCGCACAGGTCCTTCGTCACCCGGTCTTCAATCAGGACAAGATTGACCTGTCCAAGGTGGGAGAACGGTCCGAGATTTCCCGTCGTAACGACAATCCGATGCAGATTGCTCGCCGGGAATTCACCAAGGTCATTTACGGGCCGGAGTCGGTTTATGCCCGACAGACCGAATACAAGACCATCGATGGCATTACGCGCAATGATCTGGTCACGTTTCATCAAATCGTTTTCCACCCGGAAAACGTCCAGATGGCCATTTGGGGCGATTTCGATCGTGCCACTATCGTCGACAAGATCAAGCAGTACTTTGGCGACTGGAAGAAAGGGAATATGCCTCTTCCCCCGCTTCCCAAGGTCGAGTACCAGTGGCGGAATAAGGTTTATTTCATCAACAACAACGATGTCAACCAGTCGACAGTGTTGATTGGACATATCGGCGGGTTGTTGCAGGATGAAGACTATCCGGCCCGAATCGTGATGAACAACATTTTTGGCGCATCCTTTGGCAGCCGTTTGTTCAACGCGGTCCGTTCCAAGGAAGGGCTGGCGTATTCGGCAGGAGGCTCCTACACCGCCAACATTACCTATCCGGGAGTCTTTATCGCATCGACATCCACCAAGTCTGAGACCACGGCCAAGGCGCTCCTGGAAGTGATCAATCAGATCAAGGGGATGCAGACGATTCCGCCGACCGTTCAGGAGATGGGTCTGGGTAAGGATTCGTATTTGAACTCGTTTGTGTTCAATTTTGACGATCAGGCGAAGGTCGTCAACCGGCTTATGAACTACGATTTCTTCGGTCTTCCGAAGGATTTTCTGCAGAAGCAGTTCGAAGCTGTGCAGAAAGTGACGCCGGCCGATGTAACTGCCGCTGCCAAGAAGAACCTGCATCCGGATTCACTGGTCATACTGGTGGTCGGCAAGGGTTCGGACTTTGATCAGCCGCTCGACAAGATTGGTCGCGGTCCGGTTGATACGATCGACATTACTATTCCGTCGGCCGAAGTTAAGAAGGAACTTGCCATTACTCCTGAGGCGCTGGCCAAGGGGAAGCAGATTATTGACAAGGCCGTCAAAGTGCATGGCACGCTGGCCAATTTCAAGAAGGTGAAATCGATTTCGTTTGTGGGGAACTATGTCATTTCAACCGGCCAGGGTGACATGTCGATCGGGATCGAAGGTCTCGATCAATTCCCGGATCGGCAGAAGCGGGTGATGAATATTTTTGGCCGCAAGATGGCCGAAGTTCGGGATGGCAAGGCCGGCTGGAAGACTGATCGGACCGGACAACTGGTCGCCAAAGACGAAAACGACATTAAGGACGATGAGAAGGAAACCTCGCGGAGTCCGTTGCTCATTTTCCGGGAATCAGACAAGCCGTCCTATCAGGCGGTCTATGACGGCTCGGGCGATCTGGGCAGTGTCAAGGTCGATTGGGTTGCCATTGTTGGTGCCGATGGTGAAACCAGTTGTCGTCTCGCATTTAATACCGCTAATGGTCAGCTGGCCGGTCGGAGTTATTTCGGTCAGACCCAGATGGGTGAAGCCACCATTGAGGAAGTGTATTCGGATCTGAAGCTGGTTTCCGGCATCCAGTGGCCGATGAATTCGGTCAACAGTGCCAACGGCAAGCGGCTCGCCACTATGACGTACACGACCTTTACCATCAACCCGGTTCTGGCCCCGGATTCGTTCGCCAAGCCAAAAGAATAGATTCGACTTTTCGAACTCATAAGAAGGCGGCCCTGCTCTGGCGGGGCCGCTTTTTCTTGGCCCGTTTTGAGCCTCCTTTTGGTGGGCATGACAGGACCAAAGTGGACCGGTTCATCCTCAGGGATCGCCTCTTCTGGTTAGGCCATGTTTGCCAACGGGTTGTCGGACCGGCGCAGGGACTGGAAGGGGCTCAGTCGGGCCCAAATTATGGGGAAAATCGCTTGCCAAGGCGGTCCGATTTTCTTAGGTTGGCCGGACTGGAAGGATGGCTATGCTTTTGGCTGAATTTGTCTTGGACATTTTCTAACCATGAGACGTCAATGTGTCTGAACAATTAGCATAGAGTGTGAGGAGTATGTCGAGCAGAAGAGTGTTACGGCTGGCTCTAATTGTGGCAGTCTCGCTAGGTCTCGGTCAATCAGTGATCGGTCGCGGGATGCCGGTAACGGAGAGTCAGATCCGGGAGCAGCAAAATGCTGCCACTGCCGGAGGGCTGGTCTATTGCAATGCCAGTCATAACGTTGGCAAGATAAGCTTGGGTCAGACCAATTATGGCGTATTCGGGTCTGAGGGGTTCATCGTCGGGTCGGCGTTGGACTGCTTCACGGGCGCGCCAATCCCCTCGTGCGAATATCCTAAGGGATCCGGAACCATGTACTTGTTTGCGGCATCCTTTTGGATTGGAGCGGTAGTCGGCCGCGATACGCTGGTTTCAGTTGGCTCAGACGGCTGGCAGAACTGCCGAGAAATGAATCCGGAAGAATCGCCTATTGGTGATATGGTATTTCGCTCGATCTCTGATCCGTCGAAACCAGAATTCGAAGGGGCCAAGTCCGAACAGGATTTGATCGGCGTTTATACCGACCGCTACACAACGGGTGTGGCCTCACTGTGTGCCGGCAACAACGATCCCGTGAACGGTATTGGCCACCGCCCACTGAATGTGGAGGTCACTGAACGGTCCTATGCCTGGTCCTACGCCTATGCAGAGGATTTTGTTCTTTTTGACTACACGATTACCAACGGCGGTGTTCGTCCGCTTGACAATGTTTACATGGGAGTTTATGTCGATGCCGATGTCGGCGCACCCGGCTCGCAAGACGCTTCGACGGACGACATTACCGGTTTTGTGGAAGATCAGCCGACGCCGCGTGCGTTTAATGATAACGGCGCCTGCCCTACCTGGCGTGATACCATCAACCTCGCCTGGATTGCCGACAACAACGGTGATTTGGCCGCGACTGTTCCGGTCCCAAATGTTACCGGTACGCGAATTGTCCGCACGCCGTCGGACAGCCTTCAGGTCTCGTACAATTGGTGGATTGGCAACGCGCAAGTCGCCAACGATTTTGGTCCGCAGTGGTCCAGTCATTTCCGTGATCTGGGAACGGGCGGTTCCGGGACTCCCGAAGGTGACAGAAACAAGTATTTCTATCTGCATAACGGCGAGTTCGATTACGACCAGATATATACCTGCCGCTATGCCCTCCAGGAGCCGTGGGCACCGGTCAGACAGGACATTTGCCAGGCTCTATCAAAGGGTTTCGACACTCGTTACTTGCTCTCATTCGGTCCGTTCACTATGCAGCCAGGTGACAACCTCCCGCTTTCGTTCGCGTACGTCGGCGGCGAAGGCTTCCATACTGACCCAGACAACGATAAGAATCTCGGGCTGCGTGGCGGCAACTATGATCCTGATCGCTTCTATTCGAATCTGAATTTCAAAGACTTCACGCTCAATGCCGTGTGGGCCTCCTGGATTTATGACAATCCGGGTGTGGCTACCCGCGACAGCGGATTTGCGGGCAAGTTCCGCGTATGCTCCCCGAACCCGCTGAAGCCGGACACGATTTATTATACCGGTGACGGCGAACCGGACTTCCGGGGTGCATCACCGCCCCCCGCACCGACAGTGTGGCTCTATCCTGAAGATCGTCGCGTGCGTATCCGGTTCAACGGATTCCGGTCCGAGACGACCAAAGATGTATTCTCGCGTATCGTTGACTTTGAAGGATACCGCGTGTACATGGCGCTCGACGACCGCTCGGCAAGCTATAGCGTACTCCAGTCTTACGATGTTGAAGACTACAACAAGTGGACATATGACCCGGAAAAGCCGGGTGGCGCTGGGTTTGAGTTGAAAGAAGTTCCGTTGTCATTCCATATGCTGGACAGTCTCTATTCCGGCAGCACGCCCAACTGGGATCCGCTCAAGTATACGGCGACTGCCCCGTATCACCTGCCGGGTCACAATGATTCGATCTTCTATTTCACGAAGCAGGACTATAACCAGTCTCGTTTGGGCATTGATACCAAGATTGAAAAGACCTATCCGTCGGCCCCAAAACCTCCGGATAGCATGCTCAGCGCCGAAGCGGTGCCCGACAGTCTGCGTGACCTGTATCTGACGGACGACAACCAGTTCAAGTATTATGAATACCAGATGTTTGTCGAGGATCTGCTTCCGACCATACCGTACTATTTCAACGTAACGGCGTTCGACTTTGGCTCCCCCTCGTCCGGTCTCGGCTCGCTTGAGTCCAGCCCGACCGTGGGTGCGAAGTCGACCTATGCCATTGGGTCGTTCGCCCGCGGGACAGCGCAATCCAATCAGGTCTTTGTCTTCCCGAATCCATATCGAGTCGATGGCGGTTATCAGGGCTCGCTCTATGAAGGACGTGACACGTATTCACGCACCAAGGCTCCTGATCGCCAGCGTCGCGTTCGGTTTGCCAATGTGCCGTTGAATTGCACGATCAAAATCTTTACGGTCGACGGCGACTTGGTCAAAGAAATCAAGCACCCCGACAATCAGAGCCCCTGTCAGGAAGACCCGACGGTCACCTGCTGGGATTTGGTTACTCGTAATACCCAATTGGCTGTCTCCGGCCTCTATTACTGGACGGTTGAAGACGACAAGGGTAACGTTCAGATTGGAAAGCTCGTCTTAATCATGTAGCTTGTGCTCATGGTGAGTCGTATTTTGTCTTACGAAGGTCGCTATCACTTAGGTGTGTTGGCGACCTTCGCCTTTTTCTGCTTAGTTGTCTCCTCTCCGGCGAGAGACCTGCTGCCAGCATCGAAGGCAGAAGCCCTCACTCGCCGCCAACAGTCATCGGCTCTGGCAACTCCCAAAGTAGATTACGCCACGCACAGCCGCGGGAAGATGGTTCTGGCGGTGGCGAACAACGGCACGTTCGGTACCTACGGACAGGCTATTGCCGATCCGTTCACCGGAGCTGCGGTCCCATCCTGCATTTACCCCAGAAACAGTGACCTGGTCTATCTCTGGGTTGGGGCGTTTTGGATTGGCGCAATTGTCGGGCGCGACACGCTGGTTTCGGTCGGCACGGAGGATTTTTACGAGACGCAGGAATTCTGGCCCGAACCAGTTGACCTTACCTCAAAGTACGGCAATTTCAAGTTTGGCTCCATGAACTCTGAAGATCCTTTCTATGATCCAAAGGCATACTCCGAGCAGGACATTTACTGTGAATATACTGATACCAATCGCGCGCTTAATCTAACCGGCCAGGATCCTACCGACGGGCGCGGGCATATTCCGCTTGGAATCAAGGTGCGCCAGAGATCGACCGCCTGGAGTTTCTCGTACGCGGACGACTTTGTCCTTTTCGATTACAACATCGAGAATATCGGCTTGAAGACGTTGCGAAATGTGTATATGGGGATTTGGGTCGACGGAGATGTCTGGCATACATCGCGAAACGGACCCCAAGGATGGAACGACGATATCGTGGGGCTCCTGCCCAAATATCTGTTTCCCGACGGCTGCGGCGAACCGGAGGACGTGAATATTGCCTATCACGCCGACAATGATGGAGATCCGGAAGGCGGTGCGTGGGATTACCGCTCGACCAGAAGCGCAGTGGGCACACGTGTCATCAGGACCCCATCGGATTCACTCAAATTCTCGTTCAATTGGTGGATTATCAATTATTCCGATGCCACTTTGGACTTTGGACCGCGCCTGAAGCCGCCTCAGGGTGAGCTCCTCCGGGACATGGAAGGCAGGCTGGGCACGCCGCTGGGGGATCGCAACAAGTACTATCTGATGAAGAATGAAGAGACCGATTACGATCTGCTGTTTACCGGCATTGACCATTCGGAAGAGGGATGGCTGGGCAAGCCAACACTGGCGTCTACATTTGCCAAGGGATATGACACGAGGTATTTGCTGTCATTCGGGCCGTTCGCTTTGGCACCGGGTCAGCAGCTGCCGATCTCGTTCGCATGGGTGGGGGGCGAGAATTTCCACCAAAACCCCACCGACTTTCAGCGGCTCTTCAGGCCCGATGATCCAGGGGCCTATTACAATACCCTCAATTTTGACAACCTGGCAGAGAACTCCCGATGGGCGTACTGGGTCTACGACAATCCCGGGGTGGACACCGACGGCGACGGGTTTCGGGGCAAGTTCTGCATCAGAAGCCAGGATTCTGTCCTGACTGGAATAGACACCATCTTCAATCCCGGCGATACGGTCTATGACTCTCTGTATACCGTCTATCTGGACACCTTCTGGTACGCGGGAGACGGCATTCCGGATTTTAAGGGGGCGGGCCCACCTCCGGCGCCACTGGTCAAGATAATCCCGGACGTGGGAAAGATGACTGTCCGGTGGAACGGTTACTTTTCGGAAAATACGCCGGATGTCTTTCTCCATAAGGTCGACTTTGAAGGGTACCGGGTTTATACCGCGCTCGATAACAGGTACGAGAGCTTTGCGTTGGTTTCTTCTCATGACCGCGAGGACTATAACATGTTTACCTGGAAGCGGTCACAAACGGGACAGCTGGACTGGGTTCTCGACGATATCCCCTTCACCAAGGACTCACTCAGACTGCTATTTGACAAGCCGAACTTGCAGCCGCTGGCCTACAGTCGCCAGAGCCCACTGGGGTACCATGACTCCCTGTATTACTTTGAGCGCCAGGACTACAACGCCAGCAACCTCAATGACCCCATGGCGATTCACCGTGCCTACCCGGACGCCCCTCGCCCCTCCGCCGACTCGGCGTTCTGGACTGAGGATGAGGTGACGTACGAACATGGTAAGCGGCTTCCAAAGTATTACGAATACGAATACAACCTGAACAATCTCCTTCCAACAGTACCGTATTACGTTGCCGTGACGGCTTTCGATTTTGGCTCGCCGAAAGTAGGATTGGCGGCACTTGAAACCGAGCCTTCGAACAATGCTATCCGCGAGTTCGCGATGACCACGAGTGATTCGGTGGTAGCGCAGAAACTCGACGCGTACGTGTATCCGAACCCGTACCGCGAGGACGGTCGCTACGAAGCCGACCAGTTCGAGAATCGGCTGGGGAATTTGGCGAGCGCCCGCGCTCACCGCCTCCATTTCGCAAATCTTCCAAAAATCTGCACAATTCGGATTTACACTTTGGACGGTGATCTCGTCGGTACTATTGAACACAATTTCCCGAGTGGCGGGCCGGGGTCGATGCACGACGAATGGAATATGATTACCCGGAATACCCAGGAAGTGGTGTCCGGGCTGTATTACTGGGTGGTTCAGTCGGCGGACCGTACGCAGTTGGGGAAGGTAGCGATTATTCGATAGGGCGGCGGGGAAAGCGAGTCCTTGTCGCGGTAGTGATTTGCACGTATCATGGGCAGATTGCAAGCGCAGTGGAGAGTTATTGTGGCAACTAAGATATCGAATTGGGCAATCATCGCACCGGCTCTGCTGGTATTGATGATTGGCGGGGCGCAGGCACGCCCGCTCATGCCGGGGCAGAATCGAGCGGCCGATCCGCTCCCGACAGCAACAGCAGGCGAACTAGCTTATTGCGTAGCGGTTCACAATGTCGGAAAGATCGTATTGGGTCAGACCAACTACGGAGTATTCGGCAATGGGTATGTGTCCGGGAGTTCTATTGACTGCTTTACCGGGGTTACGGTTGCATCATGTGAATACCCAAAAGGGGCCAGCACGAACTACCTCTATGGCGCGACTTTCTGGATCGGCGCCGTGGTTGGGCGGGATACTATGGTATCGATTGGTGCTGATGGCTGGCAGCGATGTCGCGAATTCAACCCGGAAGAATCCCCTATCGGCGACATGCAGTTCAAGTCAATCATTGATCCTTCGAAACCGGAATACTTGGGGGCCAAGTCGGAACAGGATTACATCGGCGTCTACACGGACAAGTACACCAGTGGAGTGCCGGACCTCTGCAATACGACCAACGATCCGGTCAACGGCATAGGACATCGGCCACTCAATATCGAAATTGAGGAACGGTCGTACGCCTGGTCGTATTCATACGCGGAAGACTTCGTGCTGTTTGACTATTCAATCAAGAATATAGGGTATCGGGATCTGACCAGCGTTTACATGGGAATTTATGTTGATGCCGACGTCAGTGCCCTGGGAGACAACAACGGTCCCAACGACGATGTATGCGGATTCCTTCTGGATGTCCCCTCTCCCCCGGTCTTCTCGGGTGGGTGTGCGTTCAGGGATACGGTCAATTTGGCGTATATCGCTGACAACGACGCGGATTGGGACAAGCCGACCAATTTGCCGGACGTTACCGGTACGCGCATTGTGCGAACCCCCAATGACACCCTGGATGTTTCGTTCAACTGGTGGATCGGAAACACGCAAGCGTCCAAGGATTTTGGTCCCATGCGGATCGACAGCTACCGCAATCTGGGTACGGGCGGGCTCGGAACTCCCGAGGGGGACCGAAACAAGTACGCTTTCCTGCGAAACAAAGAATTTGACTACGACCAGGCGTTCACCTGTCGCTACGCTCTCACGCCGGGTTGGGTGCCCGTTCCTCAGGAGTTGTGTCAACTCTTTTCCAAGGGATTTGACACTCGATACCTGCTGTCGTTCGGGCCATTTGACATCAAGCCGGGGGACAACCTTCCGCTCTCGTTTGCCTATGTCGGCGGTCAGGGGTTGCACCGCACAGATAGAAAGTCCAACGGCAAGAATCTTACCGACCCGGCAAAATACGATCCTGAGACCTGGTACGAGAATCTGGATTTTTCCGATCTCGCCTTGAACGCGGTCTGGGCATCATGGGTGTACGACAATCCGGGCGTCTCGAACAGGGACGGCGGGTTCAGAGGGAAATTCAGAATTTGCGTACATGGTGACAAGGCCGACACGATCTACTACACCGGCGATGGTGAACCGGACTTTCGGGGCGCCTCACCGCCTCCGGCACCGGATATATGGATATATCCGTCGGATCGGGAACTGCGCGTTCGCTTCAACGGATTCAGATCGGAAACGAGCAAGGACGTCTTCGCACGCGTGGCTGACTTTGAAGGCTACCGAGTTTATCTCTCGCTTGATGACCGACCGGCCAGCTTCAGTCTGGTGGAATCGTATGACCGCGAGGATTTCAACAAGTGGGTATTTAACCCGGGCAAAAGCGGCGGCGCCGGATATGAACTAAAGGAAAACCCGTTTACCCGCCATGAATTGGACAGCCTGTATGGTAACGGTGATCCAAACTGGAACCCGCTCAACTATCCGGCAACATCTCCATTTCATTTGGGGGATTCGCTGTTCTATTTTGCGGCTCAGGACTACAACCGTTCGCGACTCGGGACCGAGACAAGAATTACGAAGATTTACCCGGATGCCGTCCGACCGCCCTACATTGAACCCGATTCGGTCCCGGCGGGTGAGCGCGCGCTCTATTTGACCGACGACAATGAGTTCAAGTACTACGAATACCAGATGGTCATATCAGGGCTGCTGCCGAGCATTCCCTATTTCGTCAATGTGACGGCCTTCGATTTTGGTTCCCCTTCGTCCGGTCTGGCATCGCTTGAGACCAGCCCGACCATTGGATACCAGAGTTCCTATGCCGTCGGATCGGCGGCCCGGGGAACCTCGACAAGCGATCAGGTGTACGTTTTCCCGAATCCATATCGCGTGGATGGCGGATATCAGTCACATCTCTATGAAGGTCGTGATTCCTATTCCCGTTCAAAGGCACCCGACCGCCAGCGCCGCGTGCACTTCGCAAATGTGCCGCTGCACTGCACGATCAAGATATTTACCGTGGACGGAGACCTGGTGAAGGAGATTCATCATCCTGACCCACAGAGCCCGTGCCCTGAAGATCCAACCGTGACCTGCTGGGATCTGATTACACGAAATACGCAACTTGCGGTTTCAGGGCTGTATTATTGGACGGTCGAGGATGAGGCCGGCAGTGTGCAAATCGGCAAACTGGTATTGGTGATGTAGCCGTCGGGATTTCAGTTTCTGTTTATCTGGGTCGGTAGTCGCCGACCCAGGAACAGATATCCGGTTGCTGCAACCAGAGCGAGCGATGCGATTACAAACCATGAAATAGTCGCGTTTCCGCCAAACGACCCCAGTAAGAGCCCTCCCCATAGTGGTCCAAGGGACCACCCGGCAGTTTCGCAGAAACCTCGAATCCCCATATAGCGGCCGGTTCTTCCCTCGGGCGCGAGGCGCGAAGTCAGCGTCATTCCCGGCGGCGATACCATGACTTCTCCCACGGTCACAAGTCCAATTGCCAGCATGAAGTAGCTGAAGCCGATCAAGTAGCCGAACATGCTGTATCCTATGAAGTACATGATCGATCCGGCGGCCAGTTGAGTTGTCAGATGCTGTTTACGCAGGAGGCGGGTCATAGGAATCTGCAGAAGGACCACCAGAAGTCCGTTCAAGGTAAACAATCTTCCCAGCTGCCATTCGCTCAGCCCTACCATGGTCACCGTGTAGAGTGAGACAGTGACCACCAACTGGGCTACAACCAGGTAAAGCAGCAATGTCAATCCGGCGTGGGCGGCGAGATGCTTGTCGTCTTTGACCGCAATTAACTCGGACAGCCTGAAGCGGTCGGCCGAGCGCGCAATCTGCGGGACGTTCAATGCGAACTTGAACGTAGCAGCCGAAATCAGTGCGAATCCGGCTGAAGCGTAAAAGAGAATGGCATAAGAACTATGAGCCACCAAACCGCCGATTGCCGGACCTACCGCCCATCCGAGGTTATTGGCCGTATGAGCAATAGCATAACCATCGAGTCGTTTCTCGGCGGGGAGGATATCAGAGACGATGGCATTAACCGCAGGCATATAGATCGAGCCGAAAATCGAGTTCAGTGCGAAAATGAAGGCGGTCGCCCAGAATCCCCAGGCATAGGCGATGGCAATGCCGATCACGGCAAAACTGAGTCCCCGGAGTGCCTGCGAATTCACGATCAGGGATTGACGGCCCATCCGGTCGGAGAGTTCACCACCGACCGCTTGCGAGACAATACGCACAACGGCAATAGCGGCGAAAAAGAACCCGATTTCCGCCGTGCTCAGGCCGAGTTTTTCGCGAAAGTAAATGGAAAGAAATGGCATGGAAGCGGAAAACCCGAGCGCCGAAACGAACCAGGCAAACGCCACAATCCAGAGGCGGCGATCAAATTGAATGACATAGGCCCGGACACGATTCAGCATAGAGGGCGAATATAGCGGGGTATACTGAAGCAAACAAGTATTGGCGGATCAGTCGGCGCAGACGGTGCAGAAGTAGTCTGCAATACGCGAGAATCCGTCGATAGACTCTCTCCCCCAGCCGTTGTCGCTCATTCTTGTCAGTTCCCCCCTGTTTCGGAGGGCGTTCACGCGATCGGCGACCGAAAGGATGTGGTTTTGTGAAGTCAGATCAAACGCTACTCCCCGTTCATTGAGCAGGTCCCTATTGAGTGGCGCATAGGGACCGATGCATGGTTCGAGGATGAACATCGGCAGCCCCAATCCCAGTGCCCAGTTGGACCGTTCGTGTGAGGGGGCGATGAAAAAATCGAATGACGGGAATAATCTGGCTGTCAGGGTGGTTTCTTCGCGGCGCGAATTATACTCTACCAAGACGGCCGGAGGAAAATCGACCGGAATCATTGAAGCGGTGCTGAGTTGAGTAATAGGAACATCGGCGGCGCCAAATTGTGATCTGATCTCCTTTGAGAGCTTCTTGCCTTTCTGGGCAAAGATGATGACTCGCTGTCCGGACTTCACCATACCGATTGCGGCCGATGCGATTGCTTCGATATGCTCGCGAGGTTCCGCCCCGGAGGAATAAATCGCGGCACTCAGCGGACCATTTGCGGAATAACGCTGCAATCGAAGCTCACGGGCTTCGGCCGCCTGCTTAACGAGAGCCGGTTCGATGCATAGCCCCGAAACGAAAATCTGCTCATCCCGGTACCCGCCTCTGCCAAAGGTGTCCGCCACCGCCTGCGTCGGGACCATGACAGCGGAGGCTCCAACGACAACTGACTCCGATGGTGCTACCAGTTCACCATGTTGGTAGAACAGGTTGGCACGCCCTCTCAGAATCCCGACCATGATAGGGTGTGACACCACGAGCGGGGTGGTAAGGTTTGCATAGGTAGCGCGAATTGACCGCCCCAGGAGCTTCATGGCGAAGGAGTCGCGATTGTAGTCGTTGTTGGACCTGATCGTGCGGTAAAGGGTCTGCACGGGGCCCGGAGAGCTTCCGTAGCGGTAAACCGACTGAACCGCCGCCCAACCCATTCTGGAGAGCCGTCCTGAGGCTTCCGACGCATCTTCAGAAGCTTTCACGATTCCTATCTTACCCTTACGGATGAGAGCATCGTTTACCCCGTCCAAGTAAAACGGGTGCCCCCGACCGACGTTGACGTATAAAAATGAAAGCTTGGTTGGGATCGGTGCTCCTTTGTATCTTTCCGGACGAAAACTACCGATTCCCGACAAGCCAGTCAAGCAGACTGCGTAGGCATTGGCGACGAGAGAGGATTTGATACCGAGGTTCATTAGCATGAAGCACCAGTTAGCCAGATTGATATTGCTGACAGTCGTTGCTGTAGTCGGTATTGGGATCGCCTGCAAGAATACCGCCACCGGCCCGAATACAGACTTGAGCAACCTGGTGACAAATGGGACCTTTGAGGCAAATTCTCAGCGCACCTGGAATGGCTGGGTGCTTCGGGATACCCCTCTGGATACGCTCACCCTTTTTGCTCAGGACGCTCCCCCGCTTGGCGGAAGTTGGTCGCTGAAACTGCAGTATAATGCACCTGACATCGGATATGCCCGCTGGTACCTGTCCAATGTCAGTGGATTCAACAGCGTTTACCGGATCACGGTATGGGCTCGGGCAAATAACGACTGGCCCAACGGCAAGGTCACGCTTGGCAAACTTTCGCAAGGAAATTCGACTGTGTTGAAGTCGAAACTGACTCCGGCCACAGTCTGGACTCAGTACACCGTTGAAGATACGTTCGATCTGGCGACTGAAGACTCTCTCTATGTTGAGCTTTCTGCAGGGGGGGATCACTTTCCTCCGGGCGACATGCGTTTTGATTTAGTGCGCCTGGAGAAGATTCGCTGACATCACCGTCAATTGAGGCAAATGATAAAGGCCGGTCGTAGTGACCGGCCTTCTGTTATTGAGATTCAATACTGTCGGACTTAGGACATCGAAGCCATCTCGGCGGCATCGATCACGCGAGAGAGATCGAGGAAGATCAACAGGCGATCTTCGAGTTTGGCCACGCCCTTGATGTACTCGGCATTGAGGCCGGTGACGATTTCGGGCGGCGGTTCGATGGTGCTGGACGGCAAGCGAAGAACTTCGGAGACCGCATCGACGATCATTCCCATGATGCTTCCGGAAATATCGACCACCACGATGCGGGTGTTTTTGTCGTATTCTTTGACATCAAGGTTGAAGCGCTTGCGGAGGTCAATGATCGGAATCACTTTTCCGCGCAGATTAATGACACCTTCGACGTAGTGGGGCGCCTGCGGAACTTTGGTAATTTCAACCATGCGGTTGATTTCCTGGACTTTCAGGATTTCAACGCCGAACTCTTCGGTGCCGATGTTGAAGGACACCAACTGCAATTCGTCGGAGTTGGCGTTGCTATTTTTTTCGATCTGTGCCATGACGTCGTTCCTCATTAAAGTTAACCCCTTTTTCTAAATGCCAGTCCGGTTTCATGGGACCTCTGCGAACGAGCTGGTCCGGGTCGACTGACCAAATAGCGCAAACTCGCTCCCCCCCACTTTTTCAAGGAACCGCAAATCGCCAAGACGCTTCCGTCAGGCGGAACACGATCCCTCTTTAGGGTATCGGTGATTTCCTTGTCTTCTTTACCGCCCGGGTCAAATCTGACCATTGCCCCCCGGGGGAAAACAGGCTATCTTCCCCGGTACGAAAGAAGGCCTTGAAT
>JBATNE010000251.1:0-18142 GCA_049290195.1 Candidatus Zixiibacteriota bacterium | reverse complement strand
GATTACAACCGTTGCCCCGGCACCGACTCGGTCTCCATGACCCCTTTCGGCGATCATACCACCGAAGAGCTCGAGTCTGCCACCTACGCAGAAATCGACCGCCTCAAAACCGAACCGGTGACCGAGTGGGAACTCCAGCGGGTACGCAATCAGGCCGATGCCCAGATGCTTCGCTCCCTGGAAAACAACATGGGGCTCTGCCGCCAGCTGTCTAATAGCGAAGTCCTCACCGGCGACTGGCATTTCTTCCTGAACCGCGCCAAAGCCGTTAAGGCCGTCACCGCGGACGATGTCAAGCGTGTCGTGAACAAATACCTGGTGAAGAGCAACCGCACCGTGGCGTTCGTCACTCGCGTGGCCGGAGCAACCCCTCCGCCCAAACCAGGTGCCCCCGGCGCAATCAACCCGCATGAGTCGAACTAACCAGGAGAAATGTCATGAAGAAGCTCATTCTATTTGTCGTCGTTGTGCTCGGGCTCTTGGCAGTGACCATCCTGGCACAATCTGAACCGAAATCCGTCGGCTCCAAAACCATTGAGAGCCCCTCACAGGGAAAAGTCCAGCTGACTATTCCCAAAGTCGGCACCGAGGTCGACCGCGTTGTCCTGGACAACGGCCTCATCCTCTATTTCTACGAAGACCACCGCCTCCCACTGTTCAATGCACAGGTCATTATCAAAGCCGGCGGTATCTATGACGCAAACGACAAAGCCGGCCTCTCCGGACTCGTCGGTTCCGTGATGCGCTCCGGAGGCACCAAGACGATCAGCGGCGACTCGCTGAACATGCTCCTGGAATATTCCGGCGCATCGCTGGAAACCAATATCGGAATGGAATCCGGCTCCGCCATGTTGAGCGTGCTGGCCAAAGATTCCGATATGGGGGTCAAGCTCCTCGCCGACCTGCTTCGCAACCCCGCCTTCCCGCAGGACAAACTCGACCTGGCCAAGACGGAAGTGAAAAACCAGATTCGCCGCCGCAACGATGATCCGGGTCGCCTTTCTACCGGCTACTTCAACAACATGATCTATGGCGACCATCCCTTTGGCCGCATCCTGCAATGGGCTACCGTAAAGAGTATCACCCAGCAGGATTTGGTCGACTATCACCAGAAATATTTCGTCCCGAATCACATGATCATCGGCTTCAGCGGTGACTTCGTCAAAGCCGACCTGTTGGCCAAAGTGAAAGCCGCTTTCGGCGATTGGGCCAAATCCGATGCCCCAATGCCGGAACCCCCCGCCGTCACGCTTGCCTACAAGCCCGGGGTCTATCAGGTCATCAAAGATATCAATCAGGCGTACCTGAACATCGGCGAACTTGGAATCAAGCGGGATAACCCGGATAAATTCGCCGTCGACCTGCTCAATTATATTTTGGGTGGAGGATCATTTACGTCAAGGCTGACCAGCCATGTCCGCTCCGATGAAGGTCTCGCCTACCATGTCGGCTCGAGTTTCGATGTCAACTCGCGCGACTACGGCACGTTCGTCGCCAATTGCCAGACCAAGAGCGGCACCGCCTACAAGGCGACGCGGTTGATTCTCGATGAAATCCAGAACATCGTTAAGATCGGTGTCACCGAACAGGAACTGAAAGATGCCCAGAACTCGATCACCAATCGACTGGTCTTCAACTTTGACTCCGCTTCGAAAATCACCCGGAGCCTGATGCAGTTGGAAGCCGATGGCTACCCGGCGGATTACTACGAGAAGTATCTGGATAACTACCGCAAGGTGACGGTCGCCGATGTCAAATCCGTCGCTCAGAAATACCTTAAACCGGATCAGCTCACCTTCCTCGTCGTCGGCAAACCCGACACGTTTGAGAAACCGCTTTCCGATTTTGGTACGGTCACCAATATCGAACTGACCAAGCCCGCGACTGAGTAACCAGTACTCATTCTGAGCCTGATAATAAGAAGGCGGAAGAAGATCACTCTTCTCCCGCCTTTTTCATGTCCGGAAAATCAGCCTATACGGCGTGGTGCGCGACCCCTTTTCCGAGATGCCACATCACCAGTTTCTCCAGCGCCGGTCGCCCGATCTTGAGAAGGCGCGAGGATGGACAATCGTCAGTGGCGCACAAATCCTTCAGAACCGTCAACCCGGCGTAATATCCTGCTCGATACCGCATGACATCGTTCGGATCATTCGCCATGAAAAGCGCACACTCATCGTCACTCTCGTGAAAGTGAGATCGACAGTATTGGAACAACTCGGCCTTCCGGGCGGCACACTCACGCATCCAATTGCCACGGGCTTCAGGTGCCAGGTAATCCGCCCAGAGCGCCTCGTCATGAGGTATCCCCAGTATGTCCGCCGTCAACAAGGTGGAAAGCCCTTCGGTTATCAGCTGGCGTCCCAGAAGGTTTTTCGTGCGGTGATCCCGAAACCCAAACTCAGGTGAATGGTGGTAATGCAAACCATGGATCAACTCATGCATCAGAAAAACCCGCGCACGGCTGTCGGTGGTATACGTTTCGATCGGAATCCAGACGATCACCCGATTGTCGTCAACGAAGGCATGGCCGTTTGATGTCCCTTCTCCGACAAAGAGAATGACTTCCAGCCTGCCGGTGTCGAACAGCGCTTGTTTGAGAAGTATGTCCAGGTCCAGAAGATGTCGCTCGACACGGTCGCGAAGTTCTCGCACACTGTCGGCACTCAACGGCTCCGCATGCCATCCCTTGGGACTCCAGTAGCGGTAGTAATGGTCAAACAGAAGCGGTTGCGACTGCAAATACGCCGCGCGATCCTGCTTGCACAGCAGTTCTTCGATGTACACTTCGGATAAATCTAAGACTATCATGATCGACTCCACCGACCCGCCGCAAACGACGACTGCGTGCGATCAACCTCCACCCCTGCCCCTTCCACTTGAAAACTAACGATTATGGGCGTTCACGTCAATTCTCTATTTAGCGCCCCTACTTTCTGGGTACTTCTGTCCCGGACGGTGCAGGATTCACCCTGGCGATCTCTTCCTGAGCCTTGATCGCAAACTGCTGCAGCTCTCTGACTTTGGCCGTATCCTTGGTCATATAAAAGACGGCTAACCCTTCGTCTGTGTGAATGACTTCCGGGATAATTCCCGCCATCCCAAAATCCCGAAATTTGCCGCAAGACCCGCACATCGGCATCTGACCGCCATTGGTCATCGCCTGCGATATTGCCTCTCGAATCCCCCCCTGCGCCGCCGTGAAAGCTTCCTTGTATTCCTTGTCGACGCTCGTCAGACTGAACATCCCGGTCGATATTCCGTGAAACTCCCGCCGCATATGATCCATCAGCCCCGGCTGAGCCGCATACTGCTGGCAGATAATGCAGTTCTTGGCATCAAACCACGGCGTCTCCTGCCCGATCGCACTCGCCACCCCTATCGCTACCAGCAGAACCGCCGCGAGTAATACTACTCTCCTCATGACATACTCCATCCTTCAATTGATGCAATGAATTGTACGGCCCGGAAGACGGTCCGTGTGATCGTGTTGTTGATTGTGGTACGATGCGGCTTGCCCCAGGTTTCACCGGGACTGGATTCAGCCCGAATGCTTGGAATCGGCAATCATCTGGACAAACGCCCCTTGAGTTCTGTCGAACCCTTCAAGACGACCATGCTCCAGATCAAAATACCAGCCGTGAAGTCTCAGGTCAGAGCTCTCCACTCGCTCCCTGATCCACGGAAAAGTCATCAGGTTGTCCAGCGAATTGCGAATTGAAGCCAATTCGCATTCCCTCGTTCGTTCTTCCGGATCGCTGGACTTTGCAGCCGCATGTCGCACCGCCTGCTCCGCGGTCTTCATCCATTGGGAAATGAACTCCCCGCCGGTCGAATTCAACAGCGCCTGTATCCCGCCGCAATGCGAGTGCCCCATGATGATAATATGCCTGACCTTGAGCGCCCGAACGCCGAACTCCAGCGCCGCGCTGACACCATGCGTGCCGCCATCGCTGACATAGGGCGGAACCAAATTCGCCACGTTGCGCACGACAAACAGCTCCCCCGGCTGTGCGTCAAAGACGATTGCCGGATCGACCCGCGAATCGGAACAAGCTATGACAAGGGAATGTGGGCTTTGGGAATCCTGAAGCTCGCGGTACGGGCTGTCTTCACCGGTGAAGAATTTCTCCCGAAACCGCTGAAAACCTGATATGAAAGAGGCTATTCGTTCCATGCCGTCAGATGATCATCAATGTCAAAACGTGCCCGGGGTCAATCCCTCGGGCACATGAGCTATTACAGTGCCGGCGGTGCCGGGGCGGTGCTGAGACCGGTCGGAATGGCCGCCTGGATCTTGTTCGCGCGTTTCCGCTGTTCGGAATCCAGAATCGCCTTGCGGACGCGAATCGACTTCGGCGTCACTTCCACCAGTTCATCGGTACCGATCCACTCCATCGCCTGTTCCAGGGTCATCTTGCGAGGCACATCCAGCGCCACGGCGATATCCTTGGTCGACGACCGGTGGTTGGTAAGATTTTTCTTCTTGGTCGGATTACACGGCAGATCATCGGGGCGGGAATTCTCTCCCACGATCTGTCCGGCATACACCCGTTCGGTCGGAGCCACGAAAATCACCGCACGCTCCTGCAATCCTTCGATCGCATATGCGGTCGCCGGACCGGTTTCCATACTGATGACCGAACCACGATTGCGTGCCAGGACTTCTCCGCGCCATGAACCGTAGCCGACAAACCGCGACGCCATAATTCCCAGCCCGCGCGTGTCGGTCAAGAATTCAGAACGATATCCAATCAATCCCCGAGTCGGGATTTCAAATTCAAGTCGTACGACATTGGTGCCGGCGTTTTCTACCGTCCGAAGCTCCCCTTTGCGGCGGGCCAGCTTCTCGATAATGATCCCCTGGTGCTCTTCCGGCACATCGATAATCAACTGCTCTATCGGCTCCAGCGTCTTGCCGTCTTTATCGGTATGCGTGATCACTTCGGGACGCGACACGCAGAACTCCAGCCCTTCGCGACGCATCTCTTCGATCAGAATAGCCAGATGCAATTCGCCGCGGCCGGATACTTTCACCCCGTCCGAACGACCGAGATCTTCCATCCGAAGCGCCACATTAGTGCGCAATTCGCGAGTCAAACGTTCCTTCAACTGACGCAGCATGATCGCCGTGCCGTCATCCCCTGCAAACGGACCGGTATTGACGACAAAGAACATGGAAACGGTCGGTTCCTCGATTTCCATCGGCTGCAATGCCGAAGTCGGACTCTCATCCACTGAGAACGTATCCCCAATTCCGATTTCATCGGGACCCGCCAGCCAGACAATGTCTCCGGCGCTGATCGTCTCAGCTTCCACTCTCTGCAAGCCGCGCGTCACCCAGAGATGCACACCCTTGGACTTCGATGATCCCAGAATATCAAACCCCTCGGACTGATTGAACGGATCTTTCCATTTCGTGGTGAACCGTGTGAACTCCTGCCCGAGATCCAGTGAACCCCGAAGCACTCGCCCACAGCCGATCTGACCGATATAGTCATTCCACGCCAGCGTGCTGACCTGCATCAGGAACGGTCCATCGGCATCCACCTGCGGCGGCGGAACATGCTCGATCACCGTCTCAAACAGCGAGTCCATTCCAGTATGCTCATCTTTGTCCAGATCACGTACCATCCAGCCGTCGAGGCCGGAACCGTACAGGACCGGGAAGTGCGCCTGTTCGTCGGTGGCGCCAAGTTCTATGAAGAGATCAAATGTCTTGTTGAGCGCGTAGTCCGGACGCGCATTGGGACGGTCAACCTTATTGATGATCACGATCGGCCGCAATCCCAGACGAAGGGCGCGCATCAATACGTACCGCGTTTGCGGCATCGGACCTTCATTGGCATCCACCAACAGAAGCACCGAATCCACCATCGACAGTACCCGTTCCACCTCACCGGAAAAATCGGCATGGCCAGGCGTATCGATAATGTTGATGAGATACTCTTTCCAGTTCACGGAACAGTGCTTGGCCCGGATAGTAATCCCGCGCTCACGCTCGAGAGCGTTGTTGTCCATCAACCGTTCGGCAACCTGCTGGTTGTCACGGAACGTGTGGGTGGAGCGAAACACCGAGTCGATGAGGGTCGTTTTCCCGTGGTCGATATGAGCCACGATCGCTAGATTTCGAATAAGTGCAGATGATACCATACGGCCACTAAACCTCTTATCATGCGGGCTGGTTCCCGCTTACTTTTTGACTCTGCACTACGGTCCGCTGGCCCGGGTTTGGAAAGGGAGTAAGTGCAAAAGAAAACCCGGTCCGACACAAGCCGTCCGGGTCAGTTCTGACAGACCTTAGTATAACACTAAAGTTACTAATTTCCAAGCCCTATTTTGCTTCCCCTGGCTCCCCGCCAACTCATTCGTGAACAACCACTTTCATCCGACGGTCCGGGATAAACCAGATCACCGCCACCACCACGAATAAAACGTCCGATACCACCTGGAAAAACGGCGCAAACCCAATCGCCGCAATATACGCCGCTACCGAAAACCGCCCCTTCCAGTCCCGGCCGATCGATTCCGCCAGTTTGGACCCTTTTCCATGCTGACAGACGATCGCCCATTGAAGGGCGGTGTAAGACAGGGCACAAAGCAGCAGATCCACCCCGTACAGCGCCGTCGGCCATGCGCTCCCATGGTTCTCACCCAGCCACGCCGTGAAAAACGGTATCAGCGACAGCCAGAACAACAACAGCAGATTCGACCACATCACCCGCCCGGTTACCTGCTTCACCCCTTTGAGCAAATGATGATGATTATTCCAGTAAATCCCCAGATAGACAAAACTCAATACATACGTGAGGAACACCGGCACGAGCGGCAACAACACCGATGGTTCATCCCCGATCGGCGCCTTCATCTCCAGCACCATGATCGTGATGATCACCGCTATCACCGCATCACTAAACGCCTCTAACCGTGCCGCTACCATGTCACCCTGTCAACTAACCTGTTCAACTACCACTTCCCTATCCGGAACGCAACTAAGGCGCCGACAAACGAGCTCTTGCTGTTGATATTCCCGTACAGAATCCCGCCAATTCCCCGCCAGAAGAACTTCCCCTGCAGCGCCAACCCGACAGTCTCATCATTGACCATCTGCGAGCTGGTGGGATACAATGAATCACCCGTCATGACCGTCTCTCGTACGTGAAGGTGAACAAAGCCGGCTCCCCCTTCAATCGACAGCTCGCTGTTTTCGCTAACCTTCCGGATACCGCCAAGTATCGAAACGTCTCCAACACTTTGGACCTTCCCCCAGATTTTGACCTCACTGCACCCAAGCACGCGAATCGAAAAGAGCGTTTTGGGCTGCACGATCGATACGTCAATGGCCGCCGCAGGGCCGGAAGCATCCCCCGCATTGCCGATTCCAAACCCAAGCATGACATGACATTTCGGCTCTCCGGCGGCAGTGACCGCACTCACCAAGCCCAATACGAGCGCAAGTGTGAAAAACGCTCCTCGCATACCAACTATCCCCTTTCTCACCTGCCCGGAAGATGTCAAGCGGGATGTAGACTATTTCGCAGATGGCATTACATAGGTTGTAATCAACCAGTACAGCGCAATCAAAACCAGAATCCCGACCGCCGAAGGGACCACGTACCTGTTCCACCAGTCTACCGGCGGCTTCGTGTCGACCGGCGACTGTGAGACCGGCTCTTGTTCCGGCTGTTCGTTCGATTCCTGTTCCGGTATGGTCATACGATTCTGCTTTTTCTTGGGCTGCCTGTGATTGTGTGACTTCACAATTGTCAGGATAAGGTAAGGAATTCATTACCGCCCTGCAACCCGCTTTCACACCTCGTCCGCCATCCTCCGGCCCCTCCCGGTCGCCGTTTTTAAGTTTCTTACATTGACCAAAACTTCTACATTTTTCTTCCGTATATCTGACGGAATGAGGCTAACCCCGTCCGCAACGATATCACCACTCACAAAGGAGTCGCTATGGTATTCATACTCGCTCTCGTGGTCGCCATCGCCGCACTGTTCGCCTGGCGGCGCGCCTCAACCGTCGCCAGATCAAACAGCAGCGTCAACCGCTCGGTCGGATCGCTTGCCTTCCTGGTCGCGATCGTGTTCGCAGTGGTTGCCCTGGTGCAGTGCTTTACTGTAGTCCCAGCCGGTAACGTCGGCGTGATCGACTTCTTCGGCAACGTCTCGCCGCGCCCGATCCCTGCCGGAATTAACATGGTTAATCCGTTGGCCCGCGTGGTCAAGTTTTCCATCCAGACCAAAGAGCAGAAAGAAACCATGCAGGTGCTTTCGCGCGAAGGTCTCACGATCGGATTGGAAATCAGCGCCCTCTATCGCCTCATGCCTGATTCGGCCGCCTCGGTCTATAGAACCGTCGCCGGTGGCGATTATGAAAATATCATCCTCGTCCCGCAATTCCGTTCGATCAGCCGCGCCGTCACCGCCGGATTCCAGGCGAGCGCGCTCTATTCATCTGAGAGAGAACGCCTCGGCATAACCATCCAGGAAGAACTCTCTAAAGCCACCGCCGCACGGGGTGTCTATATCGAATCGACTCCGCTTCGCAATGTCTCCCTGCCGACTCAGTTGACCGAAGCTATCGAGCAGAAACAGCGTGCTGATCAGGAGAGCCAGCGGATGGAGTTCGTGCTCACCAAAGAGAAGCAGGAAGCTGACCGAAAGCGGATCGAAGCCAAGGGTATTGCCGACTTCCAGGATATCGTCTCTTCCGGTATTAGCGACCAGTTGCTTCGATGGAAGGGTGTCGAAGCCACTGAGAAGTTGGCCAACTCCGCCAACACGAAAGTCATTATCATCGGCTCCGGCAAAGACGGCCTGCCGGTGATACTGGATACGAAGTAGAATCTACAAAATCAAAAGGCCTCCGGATTTCCGGAGGCCTTCTGCATTACCTTGCCTGCTTTACATCTGATCCGATTCAACAGGAACTCAATAAATCGACTCCCCATCGCAACTAAGCTATATCTGAGACGTATGCGCACTGCAATTACCGCACCTGGTGCAGTTGGCGTCCAAATGATGCAATTGGCGCACTGAAAGCAACAAGTTGCGGTATGGTTCGTAAGCAGGTAAGAGGGACGCAGCCTTTCCAACGTGTGTTAACGCTGTGATATTCAGATTCAAGAGAAGGAGCATACTGTGATTAACTTGATAGCCGTCAATTCAAAATTGCGACTCTTGCCGCATATTATGTCTTCTTGCTTGACCTCCTGGACAAATAGTCTCAAGGGCTGGCCGGGCCTTCGGGCCTTTATTTTTCTTATGGCGGGTGCGGCTTCAATGCAAACTACCGGATTTGCAGGCGACCTCAGCGACTCAGCCCTGATTCAAGACACGCATGATTACTTCTACCGCCTGCAGAAGCTCGGATTCGCCGGGACAGTTATGATTGCACGCTCTGGCCACCCGGTTGTCGCCGAAGGATTCGGATTGGCCGACCGCGAGGCCAAGATCGCGTGGTCACCCACAGTTGTCTCTTGCATCGGATCGATCACAAAGCAATTTACTGGCGCGGCTATTCTCGCTCTGGAAGAACAGGGGAAGCTGAATACCGGCGACTCGCTGCCACAATTCTTTGACAATGTTCCGGAGGACAAGAGATCGATTACCCTCCACCAGTTGATGACGCACACGTCAGGTATTGCCGACCTCGATAGCGCTGGCGACTACGATCCCATTTTGCGCGACGAATTCATTCGTCGCATTTTGGCCCAGCCGTTGGCATCCGGGCCCGGCGAACATCAATCCTACACCAATGCCGGTTACAGCATCCTCGGTGCTATCATCGAGAAACGTACAGGTAAATCATACGAGCAGTTTCTTCGCGACCAATTCTTCTTGCCACTCGGGATGACCCATACCGGTTACATTCTGCCAAACTGGAACCTTGATACACTGGCTAGAGGATACACCCCAGACGGACCCTGGGGCAACTTGCTCAACCAGAGTCTTGCCCCAGACGGACCGTATTGGGTGTTGCGGGCCAATGGGGGCATTCTCAGCTCCAGTTATGACATGCTTCAATGGGCCCAGGCGCTGCTCGGAGGCAAGGCCCTGTCTAAGAAGTCAATGAGTCGGTATTGGGCCCCACTCGTGAAAGAAGATGGGGATGATGAGGTATTCTACGGTTATGGTTGGGCGGTGCGACCACTCCCCAATGGCGACACCATTATCACCCACAATGGCGGCAACGGTGTCTTTTTCGCCGAAATGGCAATTGTCCCGGCAAAGAGACTGGTCTTCTTCTACCAGACAAATGTGAGCGCTGAGTTTGGCCAGTCCGAGGACAAACTCATAGAAGTCATCAAGAGGACGATGTTGGGGAAAGCGTATCCAAGCATACCTGACTACGCCGACCTGCCTGCAGATAGCTTAAAGTCCCTGCAAGGTACGTATGTCGTCGACAGCGCCAATTCGTACGATGTCACCGAGAAAGATCGTCATCTTCTCATTTCCCCCAGGGGCCAAAGCGCGTTTGCCCTGTTACTCAGTCGCAGAGCCCATGATCTTGGCCGATGTGCTGTCCTCTCAAGAAAAATGGAAACCATTGCCTCAGCATTGGTACGGGGTGACCTGGACCCGATTTATGATGCGTTCTATCAGAAAGTAGCGAAAGCCAAGATTGAGTTGGCCTGGAATCAGCAGTGTAAACAATGGAACCTGAGCTTTGGAAAACTCACTGGTTTCAAAGTTATAGGTACCGCGCTGATGAACGAGAGAGATATGACCCTTGTGCGATTTGAATTCGAAAAGGGCACCGCCGACCGTGCCTACGTGTGGGATAAAGACTCGCTTGGGCATCTGTTGGGATACTCCGCTCGCGGCCTCGACCCGATTGTTCAGTGTATTCCGGTCACCGATGGCAATTTCGAAAGTTGGGATCCCCGCACCGGTAAAAGTTGGCCCATGAGATTCAATAATGAGAAAGGGCAAATGTGCCTGCAATTCGAAGTTGCTGGCAAATCGGTTCAGGCCCTGAGAAGATAGTGAGACTCAACTAAGTGTTGCTGTCCGCCTATGCCCCCTCCTTGACGCCAGCACCGCAAGGGCCAGGTTGAGGATAAACACGTAGGCGACAAATGCGACGTTTTCGAAATTGTAAATATGAACCGACAAGAAGCTGATGCCAAAGCCGAGCGCGCTGATGGCATACGCGATCCAACTCTCAGACTGAGGATGCCGATACGACTTGATGAGCGTCGGTATCGCCGCCAGCATATCGGCCACCAACGCGAACAGCAGAGCCAGATTCGGATTGTCGGTGATCCCCCAGAGGATAATCCCGAATAGAGCGGCAGCCATCAGATAGTAGTCGCGTGGTTCACTCTTCCAATACGCCTTCTTGTTGAAAAACGATGCTGCTACCACAAGAAACGGCGTTAAGCCGGATACAAACGACGTCCACGATACTCCCTCGACCCCCTGAACCCGTTGCGCCACAAAAATGATCAGTGGGAAGGCTCCCCACAGGATCCAGGTAATACGATTGGGCTGCGCTTTGCCCACGATGGTTTCGTAAAAGTAGTACAGGCCGCCAAGCGAGCCGATCACGGCCCCGATAATTGCGAAATATTCCGGAAGCATACGGTAACTTCTGCAAATCATCGCCGAATGGCAAGATTTCAATGCCCCTGATGATTCTGTTCCGATGAACAAGGGGATCGACTATCAGTGATTCATCTGGATCAGAACCGAAGTGACAGGCAGCTCAACCCGCCATCGAGCTTCCGGAACTCCGACATATCCAGCGCAATCGTCTCGAATCCGGCCAGACCGAGTGCCTTCTCGAGATTGGGATGTCCTGTGGCAATGAGGACCTTGTCGTTTATCCAAAGACAATTGGCGGCGTAAGACTCTTCATCAATCACCCCGATTCGCTTGTATGGGTTAAACACTGCTCTGGACTTGAATTGCCCCCCGACCACCATAGTGCTGTTCTCGAGGTAAGCGACGTCGGACTTGAGATGAAGCCCCTGTTCAAGCGGCACTGTGGAGCCGGTCAGGCCGAAGAGTTCCAAGATCTTGATGATCTGCTCCGCCCCAGCTTGATTGGTCCGACTCGACTGTCCTATATAGTAATGATCTTCGACCATTAGAATATCCCCGCCATCGGCCGTACCGGGATCCTCAACCCGTCTGACCGTGTGGAAGAACTCCCTTATCGTTTGTTCCATACCGTTCGTTTCCTCTCTCCGTGCCGGAGCCCCGGATCGCATAAGGATTGCACCATGCGGAGTGAGCAGGGCGGTATCTTCGACAAAGACAGAGTCGGGGTGATCGTTGTCGGGAGGGAGCGTGACGACCGTGAGCCCGCAGCTATTAAGTGCAAGGGAATAGGCGTGGTGCTGTTCCAGAGCCAATTGATAGTCCGGGACGCCCAGATTGGCCGTGGTAATCCCATGCACCAGTGAAGGGCCCGGCAGTCGAACGATGGCGGTGGTGAACTTCATGAAAGTGTCTTTCCTTCCCTGCTACAAACGGGTCAATTACCCACTGGCTGAATTCGAGCCGGAGTGGGATCGACCGGCAGCTCGTGAGATCAGTACTACATAGTAACGACTGTAGTCCAAAGGTCAACGGCAACCTATCAGGATGGCCTGAGTGACCCATACGCCATGCGGGGGGGCTCTGTGGGGATGTTGTGCAGCTCGGGCCGAAATCCGCTCTAGCAGCATGAGACCCGACACCTCGTCTGCTCGCCCTAACCTGTCATCCTGAGCGTAGTCGAAGGATGACATTGTCTCTTGTAGGTCGGGTGGGTGGCCCACCTCTCTGAGGTGGGTTTCTATCTTTTCAAAAACAGTACCAAATCGCGCCAGAAGCTGAGTCGAGCGGTGTATATGGGAGGCCCTGATTACAAGGGACACTTATACGCGATAACTTTCGCCCGGAAAGGGAAGGCTGTAGAAATAGTAAATATCTGAAACGAACCCAATTGGATTCGCACAACCTATTGGAAATGAACGGCTAAATGAAATTAGAGCATGGGAAAACGAACCCAATCGAACCCAACTGGCAGGACACGAAATGGAAAAGGCAATATGAGAGTAGCACACCCGAAGGGTGTGACCGTGCATCTCAAAATCCACCCTGCCGGTGGGTTACTCGATCGGGGTTGGAGGGACGGGCACACCGGGAGCTGTGCCGCGCACAAGACGTTTAGTTGGGAGGTAGAACTTCGCAATAGGAAGCAGGACTGTGGACTACGGCAGCCAACTCCGTGTGAATCCGCGAAGCGGTCCAGTCCAGACACCGTCTGGCTGGAACGAACCCAATTCCTTGGACAAGTAAATGGATCAAGGAGATTGAAAGGTCAATGGGTCAGACGATGTGGACAATTTGACTCCCCCATACCCTAAAGGGTGGGCCACACCATCGACGGTACATGCGGGATGAGAGACCAATTGAGAACCGTGACCAGAGGTAGCGCAACCGAAGGGTTCGAATCAAGGCCGTGACTACCCGCCAATACAGCAGGGGGATTTCACTTACAGCAGGGCGCTAGTTGTGAATGTTCAAAGCGAGCTTTGCGAGCTGAAGAATCCCGCCTTCAAGCGGGACGCAGGGCGTATCGGTTCCATGTACTACATGGCGGAGGAGGTAGGATTCGAACCCACGGTACCTTTCGGTACAACGGTTTTCAAGACCGCCGCTTTAGGCCACTCAGCCACTCCTCCGGCATCGGATATTCTCTCCCCGACCTGCCAAAGTATGCATCGTTGGGACCTTGTCAAGCCCCGAACTGACCGGCCGGAGACAGACAAAAAAACAGGAGGCCGTCAGCGGCCTCCCTTCGTTAAGACAACCTAAACAGTCGAGCAGGTTACCTCGGCCGAATACGGAGAATATCTGATGATGTCGTAATCGGATGCGCTTCCGGACAGGACCGTGTCGCAGTCCAACGGGTCGATGGGTTCTCATAGACCACGGTTACCTGACCATCAGTATAGGTCAAGCTTCCGGACCACATGCCGCTGAAGGCGAGACTGTCCATCCCCTTGGCGCAGGCAACCGACAACGTACCGGTCTGGCTGATCACGCCGCTGGTCGGACAGGAAGAATGGTTCGAGACCGCTTCGAGATTGGCATGTAGATCGGTCCATGCTCCGGTTAGGCTGATCTGCATCTCGCAAATGGTAGCGGTGTCCTGCGGAGGACGAATATGCGTCAGCACGCCATGAGTGGCGCCGGATCCGTTTACGACCACGTCGCCGCGAGCCCAAAGAGCGCCGGGAAGCCCTACCACCGCAAAGCTGTTATGAGAACTGATCGAATCATCCTTGGTCTGAGAATGAGCGACAAAAGAGCAGCCGGAACGGAGCTCTGTCCAGAGGGCGGAATCCGGATGGAAGACTGCAGAGTCCCCCTGGCGGAATTGCAGTGAGTCGATCGCGGTCCAGGATACGGAGTCAACGATCGAATCCATCTCCGTCTGCGAGTGGACATACTCGACACCGGAGCGAATCAAATACCAGTACTTGCTGGTTGGATGAAAGACCGGAACTTCGACCACCCCCGGATTGAGCGACTGGTCGGCCGGGGCACCGCTCGAAGTTGAAGCAATGCCGGCGATGTCCATCGTGCCGAGGAACTGCCCCATCCCGACATTCATCGCGGTATCAAAGACAACCGATGCCGTCTGGAACTGAGAACTGGTGGTATCGCCAACGAACTTATTGGGAGCTTCGGTTCCCTTGGTGGTGCACCCGGTGATAGCCGCCAGTGCCGCCAGAAGCGCGGCAAAAAGAGAAATGAGTAAGAGCCGTTTCATCAAAATTCCTCCGATTGTTCAGAGTGGCTTATTCTGTACTGGAAAATATCGGACGGCAAAGGTCCAGAAATGAGATAAAAGAAAGCCCCCGTAACACGATGGTTACGAAGGGATTGCACTGACGGTCAGGTGGGCGGAGCTACTTCTGGCGAGCCGATGGTCCTCCGGTGATCCCGATATGAGACACCGATCCATCCGCGTTAAACACGGTCGTGTCCCCGGCGTGCAGAGCCGGTGAACCGGGCATAGTCCGGTAGTCTCCGTTCCCTTTGAACTGCGGGTCCTTGTTCAAGTTGCCATTGATCTCCGCCTGGTCCCAGATCCCTTCGTATTCGCCGGACTTGTTGCCCCAGACGATATTGTTGGAGAACCGCCACTTGGCCCAATCGCCGTAGTTCCAGACACCGACACAGGGGCAGACCCATTTGTCGCGCCAGCCGTTCTCGGTGATAATGTTATTGATGATCCGTCCTCGGCTCTCGATCGACCAGGGGGCAACTCCGCAATTGCCGTTATGATGTACGACGTTGTTGGCGAAATCCATCGTCGATGTTCCGGTAGCGACCATCCCCCATCCGAGGTTGTCGTGGACAGTGTTATTGTGGGCGATCACCGATGAGCTCCCGAATGAGCCGATCCCTTTCCAGTAGCCGGAGATGTCGTTGCGGTATGCTACACAGGTTGCGTCCCAGGTCACGCCAATGCCGACCCCGCGACCATCTTTGATCACACAGTCGGTGATATACGCGGTCGCTCCCCGGTACAGAGCGATTCCATCCCAACCATTGCTGATGATGTTCAGTTCGTCAGCGGTGATCTCGGCCCCTTCGCGGCCGAACACACCGCCGATACCGACCACCACTGAGTCGAATCGGTCTTTGTTGTCCCGAAGATCACATCGTGCGATGCGGAGTTTGGACATGCGGACAACGACTGCAGCATCGGTTGCGTTGCCGTCGCCATCCCGTTTGCCACCGGTGACCGTGACATTCTCAAGCACCGAGCCGAAGGAGTTCTCATAGTAGACCCCATATCCCGCGCCGGTGACCAGCCGGGTGCCTGAGCGGTCGGCCCCAATAATCGTCAGCCCTTTGTCCTTAATAACGAAACCGACAGTGGCCTTTGCACCGTCTTTGGGGTTTTGGCAGTTGCCGCACAGTGGATCATGAAACTGGCTGGGCGTAGCGGTAAAGGTCTTGGCAGCCAGCAGAATGGTGTCACCATCCTGCGCGATATTGATTGTGCTTTGGAGATCATTCCCGCGCGCTACTCGAAGCGTCGTAGCGGCAGCCGTTGAAAATAGTCCGAGGCAAACCAAGCCCAACGCAAAGGGAGTTACATGCTTCATACCATCAAAGTATACAGCGTGATCTCTGATGCAAGCACTTTTAGAAATGCGTCACGCGGATCGGAATTACTTTCCTTTACCCGACTTAGAGAGCAGGCTAAAGCGGAAAAATCCGCTCACCGGATACTTCGCCAGTGCGCTGATTTCATCCCTCGACACCCACGGGTAGTTCTTGCCGCCGCTAAAAAGCGGGATATAGAAGTCACACCCACCTTTGCAGCCGGTGCCCACTATGTACCGATGCTCTCCTGTCTTGTCGACGGCAGTCACTAGAACGGAATAGACTACTCCTTGCAGACCCAGACTATCGCGGGAGATGAAGAGATCGCCCGGAAGAAGAACGGTATCTGCTATCGGAGTGCAGTTCTGTTCAAGGCTCAGGTAGGTTGTATTGGCCGCGATCAGTTCCATGTACGCGCTGACCATGGAGTCGCTCGTCGGACGCTCTTTAGTCGGCTGCCAGATGACGGCTCCGCGGGCATCGAACGCCACATCGTTACTGCGAAACTGACGGTACGTGACCGGTGCTCCTGCCAGGAGCCGAACAGGAAGGTCATCCAGCTTCTTGATGGAGTTGAAGTATTCCACCAACAGCTGAAGTGGTATGGTATTGTCGTAGAATTTGAGCGTACGCCAGACCAGGTGGACCGGTCGGGAGACGGCACTGGCATCGTAGACCTTTCCAGTCGCCGGTGACCCGACTATTCTGTCCCTGTGCCAGAGTGGAATATTGGATACCCAGAATTGGAATGGCTCCAGAGACTTCCTGGAGATGCGCTGGAAACCAGTCGGCCAGAGGAACTCGGATTCAAAAGTGAATCCATCCCCCTGATACGTCATATAGGGATAATGACTGTTGTACCACTCAGGCGGGAATTGAACCTTCACCGTATCAGCGCCGAGAATTCCCGCTGCCATCCCCAATATCAGTGTGCCAATAACGAGAACTGCTTTCATCCGTTCTTCAACTCTTCCCACATCCGGTAGGCTCGACGAAGATGCGGAATCGTGATCGATCCGCCTACGACCAACCCAATGGACATGATTTCATCAAATTCCTGTTCAGTAACTCCGGCCTCTCGCGTCTGGATGACATGGTAGCTGATGCAGTCGTCGCACCTCAATACCAGTGACGCAACCAGCCCCAGCATTTCCTTGGTCTTGGCGTCCAGCGCTCCATCGCGATAGACCGCCGAATCCAGTCCGAAGAAGCGTTTGATGTTGATGTCCTCCCGGCCGAGGACAATTTCATTAAGCTTTGACCGTTCGTCCTGAAACTGTTTTACCCGCTCTGACATGATTTGCTCCCGATTTTTTCATCGAATATAGTTTTGCCCTCTGGGAGAGGCAATTGGAAAGGAAAGCGAAGAGGTCCCGGCGGCCTTCAGGCGTACGTTCAGTGGATTTTCGCCTTGCGGAGGGCACGGGCGAATTTGCTGTCGGTCTGACGCTCAAAGGGGATTTCAAGGGTCAGGAACAGCTTTCGAAGATGGTCTTCGACTGTCTCAATATTGGCCGGATTGGTCAATTCGACTTCCAGTTCATATTCAACGGAACCGTCATTGTACTTTGTCGTGTCGACTTCCAGCAGGTAATTGATATCATTGATTCGAAACAGCTTCTTCTGACGTGTATTTTCAAACTGAATGAGCTTCGCAAGTTGAACACCAGGGAATTTCTCCTTGATGAACTCTATGGGCATAAGTTCCAGACCGAGGACCTCGTAATGGAGGGATAGTATTTCCAGAGCCAGAGCCCGGGGAATTTCCGCCTCGATTTCCTGCCTGATGACTGCCGCCCCCTGTTCTCGAGCGATGCTCTTGACGGTCACGATGCCGCGATGGTCTTCGGCCCGAACGCGAAGCGCCCAACCCCCTTTGGCCAACTGGCGGTCTTCCGTATCAAAGAACCCATTGACATGATGGTCTTCGGACTCGATCTGTCCGAGAAACCCCACCAGCTTCAGATAATCCATGAACGAAGCCAGCCGGATTTTTATCTCGATCTCTACACCC
>JBATNE010000250.1:0-19912 GCA_049290195.1 Candidatus Zixiibacteriota bacterium | reverse complement strand
ATTCAGCCTTGTTTCCTGTTGAATCCTGCCTATATTTGAGCTATGTGTAACCAATCAAGCGATATAGGGTATCACCATGGCCATTAAGACATACGAGCAGTATCTTGAATCCCTCAAGAAGATGCGTCCGAATATTTACAAGTTCGACGAACTCATTACCGATGTTACCACCCATCCGGCTACCAAGCGCACAGTCGAAGGACATGCGTGGACTTTTCGGGCGGCAGTCGATGAGAAGTTGCGCGACAAAGTAACGACAACCTCACATCTGACCGGCGAACCGATCAGCCGGTATCTTTCGATCATTCAGACCCCTGAGGACATGTACGCCAACAGCGATATGAAGCGGCTTATGTTCCATCTCACCGGGACCTGTACCGGCGGTCGATGTGCCGGATGGTGCGCGATGAATTCTATGTTCTCGGTCACCTGGGAGATGGACCGGGATCTGGGGACCGACTACCACAAGCGGTTCCTGACCTGGCTGAAAAGCGCACAGGAGCGCGACATCACTGTTGCCGGCGCACTCACCGACGCCAAAGGGGACCGGACCAAGAGCCCATCGCAACAGGACGACAAAGACGTCTTCCTGCATGTTCACGAGAAGCGGCCCGATGGGATCGTTGTTCGCGGAGCAAAGCTGATGATCTGCGGCGTGGCGGCAGCGAATGAAATATTTATCATTCCTGGATCCGGGTACAAAGAGACTGAGGCGGATGTTGCTGTCTCATTCGTGATTCCCAGAGACACTCAAGGGCTGACCATCGTGGAAACGCGTCATCCCAACGACACCCGCGACGGCGAAGCCGGCTGGGACAATCCGGTGACCGAAGGTGGCATCACCCAGGCGTTCCTCCTATTCGAAGATGTCTTTGTTCCCAACGACCGGATTTTCATGTGCGGCGAGACCAAGTACACCACCAACGCAATCATGTATTTCATCGCGCCGTACCGTGCGGCGATCGGTGGATGTGTCGCCGGACAGGGAGATATCAAGATCGGTTCAGCCATCCTGACGGCCAGGACTAACGGACTGACATCAAAGATCTTCAACGACAAGCTCACGCAGATGTATGTTAACAACGAGACCACCTACGGCCTGGGGATTGCATCGGCAGCCAGAGGCAAGAAACATCCATCGGGCGCCTGGCTGTGCGATCAGCTATTGTCCAATGTGAATAAGGTCCATGTCGCCACGCTACCGTATCAGACATCGGTGCTGGCGCAGGATATCGCCGGTGGTATTGCTGAGACCGGATGCATGCCGTCGTATCAGGATTTTGAATCCAAGAAGTACGGGCATTTGATCAAGAAATATATGACCGCCAAGCACTCGGCCGAATCGCGTGCCCGTGCCGCCAGATTGGTGGAATGGTCAACCATTGGTGGCGGTGTGCCGGGATGTATGCATGGCGGCGGGTCACCCGATGGTGCCAAGCTCGTGATCAGAGGATTTGCCAATCTCGAAGAGAAAGTGCAGATTGCCCGGAAGCTGGCCGGTATCACTGAAGAGCTGCCGGAGCCGGTAGTGCCGAAGAAGTAGGGACGCCAACTAGAACAAATTCGGGCGGTATCGAAGTAGGCTCAGTAGGAGGATGGGATGAGCGCTAAGTACCTGAAGGCCACAATCGGTGCGATTCTGATAGTGACATGTGCATTGGCAGGGTGCGCACCGTCTGTTAAGGTAATACGACCGTTAAGTCCCGAACTTCGCGTTCATCGCTGGCATCTTGATTGGGCCGAGCGAATCGAGTTGGTAGGCAAGGACGGTATACCAACCCGCCAGGCCGATTCGGTACGCACTTCGAAAGCGGCTGCTTTCGCCGCTGACTTCATTTCTCAAGTCGAAGATTGTCTTCTTGAACGCAGATTGCAGTCACTCGACAATCCCCCTTTTGACGTAACAGTGAAACTGATTCTCTTTGGACAACTGCGGACAAGCGAAGCATCCGATCCTAACTACAAATATGTTGTTCCACCATCCATAGAAATAATCAATGGCGAGGTCATTAAAAGGCCGGAGCGGACCTATAAGGGAAAAGCTGACTGGAAAGATCGTATCAGAGTAGTCCAGGTCATATTCATCGATGAACTGGGTACCCAATTGGCCGAATACAAGATTGCGGGAGACAAGCTCAAGCCATCGGGGGTGGCAGGGCGACTGGCAGAATGGCTCGATGCAGTTACCGAACAGTGAGCGATCTATTGGCGGCTTGAGTGGCCGTTTATTTTCTTCCCGTACGTCTCCTTGTCAATCTCCCGGATGTTCACCGTGATATCGCAGGGCTGAGAGTCATAGATTTCCGCGAATGCCTCATGCACCAATGCCAGCAGTTGCTGGCTCATTCTCTTGCGCTCTTCAACAGGACGACCGTTCAGAATATCAACTGACAGATGGACAAAGACCGCGTCCGGTGATCCTGTACCGACGCGGAAGAGATCATACCCGATCGCGCGACTCTTGATATCGCCGATCTTGATCCGCTCGTATTCGGTAAGCGCCGTGTGAATGCGCTCGAAAAGAGCATTCATATCCACCGCCGCAGTCAGGTTGTTCGAGTATTCAAGGGTCAGGTGCGGCATACACTCTCCGTGCGTTGATTACTATTCATCCTCAGAATACAAATAGAGATCGCGAATTTCAAGTGTATCGGGCGTGGTCTGGGTCCCCAGGAACCGCCCCCAGATCCGGATCATTCGAATATCCATCGGGTCCGGAATGATCGGTGCAGGAGTATCTGAAACGAATTCAGCCACCCCGGGATCAAGCAGCGGGATATGATAGGTGCGCCACCCGGCACTATCCGGGCCGCTGTAGAGCATGGAATCCGATGTCAGATCGATCAGGAAACTGTAATACGAATTGAAGAAATTGAACAACGGCTGGGAAAGCTGTTCTTTGTCCGGTCGGCCCAATGACGCGAGATCTCCGAGATTCCCCTCGGTACCATTCAGTCGCTCATAGAATAGAGGGTCATTCGGATTGGAAAACCGGGCTATTATCGTGGAGTTGCCGCAAGAGTCACCTGACAGTGGGCAGGATTCGAGATAAGAACCGCTGTAGTAGTCATCTCCATTGGGGTCGCGGTTGGTAACCGGGTCATATCCCGGTTCCAGATTATCGGGAATGCCGTCAAGACCGACATCTTCGCTTGGTTCACAGTAGCCATTGTTGTCTTGGTCCTCGGAATTGGCAAGCAGGTTTCCATCGACATCCTGGTTGAACCAGCCGTATTCGAATCGGAACACCGGGGGCCGACCGCGCACGGTCAAGTTCAGATATTTGAATGAACTCTTGAGCGTGATGCCGGGACAGGAATAGAGGGAAGCGTAGCCGAGGTTTGGCGGGGGCGGAACTTTGGGCGACGCAGGCAACATACTTGGGACCTCAGGCCGAAATACGAGTTGCATGGTGGGCGTAGTATCGCCGTACACCATGTGCCAGAGGGTCTTGAATCGAACGTCCTGTGAGTCAACGCCGATCGGTCGAGCGGCTACATGCCAATCGCCTCTTGCCATGCTGAGACCGGTAATCTGAAACTTGCTTTTGGTCGGTGCGACCGGTTTGTCACTGCAAGTGACAACGAGAAGCGCAATTGCTAATAGGGAAATGACGGTAACGCGTGCAGAGATTTGCAACATGGTCAATCCTCTCCCGGTTTGTGTGCTGTGATAATATACTATAGGTGCAATACCGGCAAAGAACGAAAATCAGGGGGCGGAATCTTTGGCATTCGAATACACTTTGAAGCGGTACCCCCAATAATTCAATTCGAGCAGTAGTTTGAAACTGGAACGGTCTTCGGCCGATTCCCCAAACGCCGGATTGTAATAGCAGATGAATATCGGGCGCGGGGAAGCGGTAACCGATGCTTCGATATTCCCCAGCACTTTCCCCAATAACTCAGCATCGAACGGGTTAAACATGAAGAAGACTCTATCTGTCTGAGATGGGTGGTAAGCGGCGGCATCGGTCTCGACAATGTCGAAATTGCAGTCGGAGCCGGACTTTCTCTTGAACGATGCGCAGTTGGCACTGGCGATTGTGCAGAGGTCGCCGGCGAACTCAATTCCCCTGGCGTTTCGGAATCCGCATTCAGCGGCGACCATGAGGACTCGCCCCTTGCCTGAGCCCAGGTCAACGAAGGTCGAGTCATCGGGTGCCAGTTCTTTGAGACGGGGGAGGACTTTCCGGAGGATTGCGGTTCGGGCCGGTTCGTAGCGGTGGCCGTGCTGCCGGTTTTCACCTGCGACAGTCAGATTGTCAAGCGGCACTACCTGGCGGGTATCCAGCTGGTAGCGGAGATCGAACCACCAATCGACCATCACGATATAGCACTTAATGGCAATACCCATGGGGCCCAATTGCCTCAAGATGCGGAGAATCTTGGGGAACGGGTTCATCGAAATGCCGGTTGAGCTAGTAGGGTCACGGAGCCAAGGTGGCGCAAAAGGTCCGGTCCGTCAAGTCCGTAAGGAAAACTGACCGGAAATGATCGGTTTGGTAGTGATATCGTCGCGACTGAGGCAATTGCGTAAGCGATTGATATGCAGGTCGTTAGTTTGAATCAAGAGCTGTGGATGTGGGCTCACGACGGTATTTGCAATTGGTACTTGACCCGTGAGCGAAATGTTAGTAAAATTCAAGACTTGGCTACGAGCTGGGCCCTTAGCTCAGTTGGTTAGAGCAGCTGACTCATAATCAGCGGGTCGCAGGTTCGAGCCCTGCAGGGCCCATAGATTAAGGCGGCAGAAAGGCTTAGACCGGGCAATTAGCTCAGCTGGTTAGAGCGTTCGGTTCACATCCGAGAGGTCACTGGTTCGAGTCCAGTATTGCCCATGTGTGAGAATGAGAGAGTTCTTTAATACAGTTAAACAGGTTACGGGACCGCGCATCATGGCGTGTTCGCACAGCGGCCCGAATAACCACGAGAGGGAAAACAAGCGCATTCTTCGTTAGTCGAAGAGTGCGCTTTTTTTGCAGCTATTATGATGAGTACCGGACCCAAGGAGGCATCGATGCAGAGTGATCTCGAGTTGCTATTGAAACTCCAGGTGATCGATTACGATCTCGGAGAACTCGAGCGTTCGAAAGAATATCTCCCCGATATGATGGGGAATCTGCATCGGGAAATCCGTGAAACGCAGGGGAAATTGCAGGAAACACGGGAGCTTTTGCAGCAGGCCCAACTGAAGCAGAAGAATCTCGAGCTGGAAATCAAAACCAAGGAATCGGACCTGACTCGTTATCAACAGCAGATGATGACGATCAAGACCAACAAGGAATACGATGCCCTGGTAGCTGAGATTGACAGCATCAAATCAACCATCACCACCCGTGAGACCGAACTCCTGGAAACGATCGAATCGATCGCGACTCTGGAAAAGGAAGTAACGGGGCTCCAGGACAAAGATTCCCAGATCGCGGAGAACAACTCCAAACAGCTGGCAATCTTGCAGGAGAAAGTGGATTCGATCGGCGCCAAGGTCGCTGAAAAAGAGACCGAACGGCAGACGGTGATTAACTCCGTTTCCCGCCCGACGCTGATGATCTACGAGCGGATTCGCCGAGGCAAAGGCGGATCGGTGGTCGTGGTTGTCAAAAAGCGCGCCTGCAGTTCCTGTTACAAGGCATTGACCGCGAAGAAAGTCCAGGAGATCAAGCGGAATGACCGCATCGAGACCTGCGACAACTGTGGCTGTCTGTTGTACTGGGACGAAGGGGAATCGAACTAAAGGACGTGGCTTGGTCGGGCAAGGGATAGGATATCATGGCGAAGATTCTGGAAGAAACAGCCCTCACATTTGACGATGTTCTGCTGGTGCCGGCACATTCTACTGTGCTGCCGCGCGATGTCAGCATTGCGACAACCATCGCCAAAGGCATAGATCTGAACGTGCCGATTCTCTCGGCTGCCATGGACACCGTGACCGAAGCTCGCCTGGCAATTGCGATTGCCCGTGAAGGTGGCCTCGGTGTGGTCCACAAAAACCTCAAGCCTGATCAGCAGGCAGCCCAGGTTGACCTGGTAAAGCGCTCTGAATCAGGGATGATCGTTGACCCTATCACGCTCCCTCCGGATAAGACAATTGGCGAAGCGCTTGAAGTGATGCGGAAATTCTCCATTTCGGGAATTCCGATTACTGAGAAGGGGAAACTGGTTGGGATTCTGACCAACCGCGATCTCCGCTTCCATAAGGACACCAGCCTTCGGGTGTCCGAAGTGATGACCAAAGAGAAGTTGATCACGGTCCCGGAAGGGACCGATATGGATACGGCGAAAGAGATGCTGCACAAGCATCGCATCGAAAAGCTGTTGTTGGTCGATGACCGTTACATGCTCAAGGGAATGATCACGGTCAAAGACATCATGAAGAAGATTCAGCACCCCAATGCCTGCAAAGATGACCGGGGAAGACTCCGGGTTGCGGCGGCCGTGGGTGTTGGCCCGGATCTTGAAGAGCGCGCGGAAAAGCTGATTGCCGCCGGTGTGGATATGCTCTGCGTGGACAGTTCCCATGGACACAGCCAGGGAGTTTTGAACGCGATTGCGCTCCTCAAGAAGAAATTCCCCAAGGTGCCGGTGATGGGCGGCAATGTCGCCACAGCGTCCGGGGCTAAAGCCCTCATTGATGCCGGCGCGGACAGTGTCAAAGTCGGAATCGGTCCCGGCTCTATTTGTACGACTAGAGTCGTGACCGGTGCCGGTATGCCGCAGGTGACTGCGGTGATGAATGCAGTTGAAGCTGCGACCAGGCAGAATATCCCGGTGATTGCCGATGGCGGCATCAGGTATTCCGGCGATATGGCCAAAGCGCTCGCCGTTGGCGCGCAAGCGGTCATGGTCGGTTCGCTCCTGGCGGGAGTCGAAGAGTCCCCGGGCGAGACGATGATTTTCGAAGGGCGCTCGTTCAAGGTGTACCGTGGCATGGGTTCGATCTCAGCCATGAAAGAAGGAAGCAAAGATCGCTACTTCCAGGAGCACGAAGACGAAGCGTCGAAGTTAGTGCCGGAAGGGGTTGAAGGACGCGTACCGTACAAAGGGAAGCTGTCCGACCTGATATTCCAGCTGGTTGGCGGCCTTCGGGCCGGAATGGGCCTGGCCGGTTGTGCCAGCCTGAGTGAATTCCGCTCCAAAGCCCAGCTGACCCGCATCACCCAGGCGGGGGTTATTGAATCGCACCCGCATTCGGTGCCGATCAGCAAAGAGGCGCCCAATTACTGGCGGATGTAAGAGACTGACGGCAGATGTCCGTCACCTGAATTAGATTTTTGTTGTTGGTTGATATCGTTTATAACGAAAGCTAGACGAAAGTAGGAGAAACAGTCGCGCTTTAAATGAGAATTTAGAGTGAGGAAAGTCCGAGCTCCAGAGAATCGAGGCGCCCGGTAACGCCGGGGCGGAGCGATCCGACGGAAAGTGCCACAGAAACTAGACCGCCCTGTTAACGCAGGGTAAGGGTGAAAACGTGGGGTAAGAGCCCACGGTAGTCGGTGGAGACACCGATTATGGGCAAACCCCGCCTGGAGCAAGGCCAAATATAGGAACAGGGATTGATTCGTCCCGCTATGATTCCTGGGTAGGCCGCATGAGCAGTCGAGCAATCGGCTGCCAAGAGAAATGACTGTTAGACCGTTTCGACGGTGAAACAGAACTCGGCTTATCTCCTGCTTTCCACAGCTTCATGCATGTGGAGGCTGCTATGACCTGGGCACAGAGGACGCACGCCCTTAAATGGGTGCTCGCCTCGGAACCGGATCAAAATTCCGTTGCGGCATTAGCGTCGGCAACCAAATTGCCGGCCAACGTAATCAAGATCCTCGTCAATCGTCAGATAGATACCGCTGAACTGATCGACCGATTTCTCAGCCCCAAGATGACGGACCTCAAAGATCCGTTCTCGATGGCCGGCATGGAAATGGGAATTCAGCGCGTCACCAAGGCTCTTTTCGAAAATGAAAAGGTGATGATATACGGCGACTACGATGTCGACGGCATCACCGCCACCGCGCTTCTGTACATGGTGCTCAACAAACTGGGCGCCCAGGTGAATTTCTACCTGCCGAATCGACTGGTCGAAGGGTACGGACTCTCGACCGATGGAATCGATGAAGCGAAAGCCAAGGGTGTCTCGCTGATCGTCACCGTCGATACCGGAATCACCGCGGTCGAAGAAATCGAATACGCGACCTCGCAGGGGATCGATGTGGTCGTTACCGATCACCACGAACCCGGGATGTCTATTCCCAAAGCGTTTGCCATTATCAATCCCAAGCAGCCTGATTGCGATTACGGCGGAGAACTCTCCGGTGTAGGCGTAGCCTTCAAATTTGCGCAGGCGCTCTACAAGCGGTTGAATCAGGATGAACGGGAGCTTGAAGAACATCTCGATCTCGTGGCACTGGGTACTTCCGCGGATATCGTTCCGCTCGTTGGTGAGAATAGAATTCTCACCAAGTTCGGAATTCGTCAGATCGCCCGGACAACCAAGCCGGGACTCAAGTCACTCGCCTTCGTTTCCGGTTTAATGGGGAAAGAGATCAGCACCGGTCAGGTGGTGTTCATTCTCGCCCCGAGAATCAATGCCCTTGGTCGTCTTGGCGATGCCCGCGAAGCAATCCGCCTGCTCTCGACCCGCGATGAGAAGATGGCTTCCGAGATCGCGCGCAAGCTGGATTCGGAAAACCGTCGCCGCAAAGACATCGATGAAAAGACACTGCAAGAAGCGCTTGCCCAGATGCACAAAGTGACGGATTTGAAGAACGACCGGGCGATTGTGTTGGCCGCCGAAGGCTGGCACCAGGGAGTGATCGGAATCGTGGCCAGCAGATTGGTTGAAAAGTACCATCTGCCGACCGTCATGATCGCGATCTCCACCGAGGAAGGAAAGGGCTCGGCCCGTTCCATTCCGGGCTTCCACCTGTGCGAAGCACTCAAGGAGTGCGAAGACTTGCTGGTCAAGTACGGCGGTCACAAGTATGCGGCCGGACTTTCGATCAAACCGGAACATATCCCGGCGTTCCGTGAGCGGTTCCGCGAGGTATCAGCCAAGTTCCTGACTCAGGAGGATATCGTCCCCAAGTTGTTCATTGATCTGGAAATTGAACTGACTGAAATTACGCCTGACTTCATGGACGCTATTGAGTCGTTCTCACCGTTCGGTCCGCAAAACATGCGGCCGATATTCCTGACCCGCAATTGCGAAGTGGTCGGCATTCCCTACACGGTCGGAAACAACCACCTCAAGATGAAAGTGCGCAAGGGAGACTCGGTCTTCGATGTCATCGGATTCGGATTCGGTGATATGGCGCAGGCTATTTCTGATAAGGGCTGTCTGGTGGATATCGTGTACGCGGTTGAATACAACACGTACAACGACAACACCCAGATCCAGATCAGACTCAAAGATATCAAGCTGACAGTCGGCGATATGTCGCCGCGCTATGCCTGAGATATGACGCTGGTCGATGAATTATTGAAAGGGGACATCCGGTCCCTTTCCCGAGTCATCTCACACGTCGAAAATCTTTCCGACGGTTACCAGGAGATGCTGGCCCAGCTTTACCCCAAAGTTGGTAAGGCGCTTCGGATTGGCATAACCGGTCCGCCCGGATCAGGCAAATCGACCCTGGTCAACTGTCTCACCCACCAATTTCTGGCGCAGGAGAAAAGGGTCGGCATTATTGCCGTCGACCCGACTTCGCCGTTCACGGGCGGCGCCCTTCTCGGCGATCGTGTTCGGATGGGGGATTTCCCCTCTGACGGACGCGTCTATTTCCGCTCCATGGCCACCCGGGGAGCATCGGGGGGACTGGCGCTCGCGACTGACAATGTAACGGTTGTCTATGATGCGTTCGGATTTGATATCACTCTCATAGAAACAGTCGGTGTTGGACAGGTAGAGCTGGATATCATTGACACCTGCGATGTCGTGGTCGTGGTGGTGGTTCCTGAGTCAGGTGATTCCGTGCAGACGATGAAGGCCGGCTTGATGGAAATCGCAGATATCTTCTGTGTGAACAAGTCCGACCGTCCCGGTTCTGAACGGATAGCATCGGAGTTACAGCAGGCAATGGAAGCCAAGAAGAAGGTCAAGGGGGCCTGGACTGTGCCGGTGATTCCTACCGAGGCTACCCAGAAGAAGAATGTCGACAAGCTGGTTACCAAAATCGGTGAATTTGTCGCGTTCGGTCATGCCAATGGATCATTTGAAAAGCATCGCAGAAACCAGATCAAACTCAAGGTGCTGAATATTGTCAAGAACCGGTTCCATCAGGAGTTCCTCGACCATCTGACAACTGATGATGTGCTGGAGAAGATTGTCGAAGACATCCAGGCTTCTCGCACCAATCCATACGCTGCCGGTGACGCATTGTATCGCCGATTTGACGCCAACCGATAGGCGGTCGACCGCCCATTTATCATCCTCCCAAATAATTCTGTCGCTGGAATGAGCCTGGCCCAAACGCCGGATACCGTATCTGCGTGTAAACTATTGTGCGAACGACGGTTGGCGCGGAGATTCGGGGCCGATTTTGGGCCGCTTCAGCTTGCGCGATCATAGGTTATCCGCTATACTTATGGATTCTCTCTAAGCGTGGAGACAAAGGTAGATATGTTCAGTAAGAAGTTTCTTGAGACACTCCGGGCCAAGCTCGCGACATGGGACAAAACCGCCGCCAAGACCAGGGACAAGAAGTCAGCCCCGCGGTTCTTCACGGTGTCCGGTGTCGATATCGAAGAGCTGTATACACCACTGTCTGTCAAAGGGGCGGATCAGGACGACCATTATTGGGACAAGATCGGACTCCCCGGCGAGTACCCGTACACGCGCGGTGTCCATCACACCCTGTACCGCACGAAGCTCTGGACCATGCGCCAGTTTGCCGGCATGGGGACCCCTCAGCAGACGCACGACCGTTTCAAATACATTCTCGAACAGGGTGGCACGGGACTTTCGACCGCATTCGATCTCCCGACCTTGATGGGGTATGATTCAGATTCTCCGCGCTCGCTGGGGGAAGTCGGCAAGTGCGGCGTGGCGGTTGACACACTGGCCGACATGGAAATTCTGTTCGGCGATATCGACCTGTCCAAAGTGTCGACATCGATGACGATCAACTCACCAGCTTCGATCCTTCTCGCCATGTATCTGGCGGTAGCTGAAAAGCAGGGAGTACCGTTTGATCAAGTCCGAGGGACACTTCAGAACGACATCCTCAAAGAATATATCGCGCAGAAAGAATTCATTTTTCCGCCGAGACCATCGATTCGGCTGATCACTGACATGATGGATTTCTGCACGCGCAAAGTCCCCCAGTACAACACGATTTCTATTTCCGGATATCATATACGCGAAGCCGGCGCTACAGCTGTGCAGGAACTGGCGTTCACGCTGGCCGATGGATTCTGCTATATCCAGTCGGCGATCGAAGCCGGCCAGGATGTGGATGAATTTGCTCCGCGCCTGTCGTACTTCTTTAACGCTCACTCCGATTTCTTTGAAGAAATCGCCAAATATCGTGCGGCGCGCAGAATTTTCGCCCGCCACATGAAAGAGAAATACAAAGCGAAAAACCCGCGCAGCTGGATGCTTCGATTCCACACTCAGACCGCCGGTGTATCGCTGACTGCTCAGCAGCCGGAAATCAATATCGCCCGCGTGGCGATCCAGGCGTTGAGCGGCGTATTGGGTGGGACGCAGTCACTCCATACCAATTCGATGGATGAAACGCTGGCGCTGCCATCGGAGAAGGCGGCACTGATCGCCCTTCGCACTCAGCAGATTATTGCCTATGAGACTGGCGTGGCGAATACCGTCGATCCGTTGGCCGGCTCGTATTTTGTCGAAGCGCTCACGGACAAGATGGAAGCTGAAGCGGAAGAGTATTTCGCCGAGATCGAGCGTCGCGGCGGTGTCCTGCAGTGTATCGAAGACGGCTTCTTCCAGAGGGAGATCGCGAAAGCTGCCTATCGCCACCAGCAGGAACTGGAAAGCAAAGATCGCATAATCGTAGGTGTAAACGATTTCGTCCTCGAGAATGAAAAGATTGATATCCCGGTGCTCAGAATTGATCCTTCGGTGGAGAAGGAACAGGTTGCCTTCCTGAAGAGGATCAAGTCGCAGCGCGACAATGGCGCCGTGCAGGCTTCGCTTGAGAATTTGCGCAAAGTAGCGCTGGGCAAGGGAAATACCTTCGAGGCGATCTATGCCTGTGTGAAGGTATATGCGACGGTTGGTGAGATGTGCGACGTCCTCAGGCAGACCTGGGGCGAGCACACCGAATCCGCTGCCGCGATGCAAGTGTCGTAAGCGAGCATTATAACGTTTGGCTGATATAGACTGGTTCTATGGAAAAGAAAATTCGTGTACTCTTGGCCAAGCCCGGGCTTGATGGGCATGACCGCGGCATTAAAGTAATCGCCGCGGCATTCCGCGATGCCGGTATGGAAGTTATCTACACCGGACTTCGCCAGACCCCGGAGATGATTGTCGATGCCGCCATTCAGGAAGATGTCGACGCCATCGGTGTGTCGATTCTCTCCGGCGCGCATATGACGCTGTTCCCGGCGATACTCGATGAAATGAAGAAGAAGAAGGCCGGGGACATTCTTCTGTTCGGCGGCGGGATCATTCCGGATGACGACAAAGATGCCCTCGAAAAGCTGGGTGTGTCCAAGGTCTTCACGCCGGGCGCGCCGACCGAAGAGGCGATCGAATTCTTGCGCGGCGCGGTTCAGAAGAAATGGGCCGGCGAGAAAATTAAGTGACAATTCTACAGTGGATGTTTTCTAGATATTCTAAAATTAGGAGTGCTTATGCCGTATAACGTTGACCCGCGCCAGCAGGCGGTCCGGGATGAGGTCAAAGTTTTCGCCGAAAAGTATATGTATCCGATGTCCGAGGAATTGGACCGGATGCCGGAACCCCGCAAGTTTCCGACCGATCTCTACCGCGAAATTGGTAAGGCCGGATTTATCGGTTACGTCATGCCGACTGAACTGGGCGGAAAAGGAAAATCCAATCTCGAGTATATCACGCTGGTCGAGGAGCTGTGCTATCACGATCCGGCGATCGGGCTTCTCTGCGCGGTCGCGGAACTCGCGACCCATCCGATCGTCCATTACGCCAGCGACGAATTGAAGAAGAAATTTGTGCCGGACTGCGCCAGTGGCAAGCGGATCCCGGCTTTTGTATTGACCGAGCCGGACGCCGGCTCCGATGCCGCCAACCAGAAGACGGTTGCTGTCGACCACGGCGATCACTACCTCGTCACCGGCGAGAAGATATTCATTATGCATGGCGATGTCGCTGACCTCGGCGTTTTGTTCTGCCGTGTCGAAGGCGCTCCCAAAATGTCCGCCTTCATCGTAGAGACTAATCAGCCCGGCTGGAAAGCCCGCACCCTGAAGCACAAAATGGGTATGCGCGCAGCCACGACCGGCGGTATTCACCTGACCGATGTCAGAGTTGAAAAGAAGAACCTCGTCGGCGAAATCGGCAAGGGATTCCGGTATGCTATGGGGACGCTCGATGGCGCCCGCATCGGCGTGGCGGCCCAGGGTGTCGGTATTGCCCAGCGTGCGCTGGACGAAGCCTGCTCTTATGCCAAGAAGCGCCAGGCGTTTGGTGCTCCGATTGCCAAGCTTCAGGCGATTCAGTGGATGATTGCCGATATGTCGACCAAACTCGAAGCGGCTCGCTGCTTGACCTATAAGGCTGCGCAGATGCAGGATCGCGGCGAAAAATACTCGCTCGAAGCCTCGCACGCGAAACTGTTCGCATCGGAAATCGCGCGCTTCTGCGTCGACCGTGCGATGCAGATTCACGGCGGCTACGGTTTCATCGGGGAATTCTCACCGATCGAAAAGCTGTATCGCGATCAGCGCGTGCTGGAAATCTACGAGGGTACTTCGGAAGTCCAGCGCCTGGTCATCGCGGCCAATGTCCTCGGAGCGCGATGAAGTTCGGCCAGTTTGAAATTAGCACCTTCGTCGAGTCGGTTTTACGACAAGACGGGGGGACTATGTTTGGTGTGATTCCCAAAACCATGTGGAACCGGCTCCTGCCGGCTGACGACAACAACCTTATTCCGATGGTTGTGAATCTGTTTGTTCTCAGAGCACATGGCAAGAACATGATATTCGACCTCGGACTGGGGGATACCCTCTCAGATCGGGAGAAGAAGATTTACGGTACCGACGGTGTTTCGTCGCTCGATCGCGGGCTGGCTTCGCTTGGCCTGAATGCAGACCAAATCGACTATGTCATCCTTACTCATCTGCATACCGACCATTGCGGCGGTGCGGTGAAGATGGTCGATGGCCGTTATGTGCCTCGCTTCCCGAATGCGAAGTACATAATTGAAAGGAAAGAGTGGAACGCCGCCATCGCGCCCGATGAGCGGACCAGCGCGGTATATATACCGGAACGGCTTCACCCTTTGAATGAAGCGGGTCAGGTGCAGTTTATTGAAGGAACCACCGAGCTGTTCCCCGGAATCAGAGCGGTGTTTACGGGTGGTCATTCAGTCGGGCATTACGGACTGGAGATGGAATCGGAAGGTCGGCAAGTCTGGTACTATGCGGACATTTTCCCGATGACGCCCCACATCAAGCTTCCCTTTATCCCGGCGACCGACGTATTCCCGCTGTCGTCGATGGAAGCAAAGCGGAAGGCGCTTCCGCGCCTCATCAACACTGACGTTATATTGACGTTTGATCATGATACCAGCATCACGTTTGGGCAGGTCAAGGAAACCGGCGGCAAGCTTTCAGTTGTCCCGGCACAGGTATAAACAACTCACGCACATTAACGGATCGAGGATCGACCGTGTCGTTGGAAAAGAAGCTCAATCATCTTGAAGAGATGCGTGCCCAGGCGCGCCTTGGCGGCGGGCAGGACCGTATCGATGCCCAGCACAAGAAGGGGAAACTAACCGCTCGCGAGCGGATTGAACTGCTGGTCGACCCTAATTCATTCGAAGAATTCGACATGTTCATTACCCACCGGTCGACTGATTTCGGCCTCGCCGAACAGAAAGTCCTTGGCGACGGTGTGGTAACAGGCTGTGGCAAGATCGGCGGAAGAACCGTTTTCATCTTCTCGCAGGATTTCACCGTCTTTGGCGGTTCGCTCTCCGAGGCGCATGCCGAGAAGATCTGCAAGGTCATGGATATGGCCATGAAAATGGGCGCGCCGGTGATCGGCCTCAATGATTCCGGCGGTGCGCGTATACAGGAGGGAGTGGTCTCACTCGGCGGCTACGCCGATATATTCCTTCGCAATACCCTGGCATCCGGCGTTATCCCGCAGATATCGGTCATTCTCGGTCCCTGTGCAGGTGGAGCGGTATACAGCCCTGCAATAACAGACTTCGTGCTGATGACCAAAGGGACCTCATACATGTTCGTCACCGGCCCCAACGTGGTCAAGACGGTGACTCACGAGCAGGTTACATCGGAAGAGTTGGGTGGTGCAATGGTGCACGCTTCCAAGTCCGGTGTGGCTCACTACGCCTGCGAAAACGAAGCTGACGCCATCACCAAAGTGAAGCATCTACTCGAATACATGCCGCAGAACAATCTTGAAGATCCCCCGACTGTGGCGACCTCCGATCCGTTCGACCGGGAAGACCCGGCTCTCAACCGGATCATTCCGGAGAATCCCAATCAGCCGTATGAAATCAAAGATGTGATCACGCGGGTCGTCGATCGTGATTCGTTCTTCGAAGTTCATGAAGAGTATGCCCAGAACATCGTTGTCGGATTTGCCCATCTCGGCGGCAAATCGATCGGAATTATCGCCAATCAGCCGGCGGTCATGGCCGGGGTGCTGGATATCAATTCATCTGATAAGGGCGCGCGGTTCATCCGATTCTGCGATTCGTTCAATATTCCGATTCTGACGTTCGAAGATGTCCCCGGATTTATGCCCGGAACCGATCAGGAACATGGCGGCATTATCCGTCACGGCGCGAAATTGCTCTATGCCTATTGCGAGGCTACCGTCCCGAAAGTGACCGTGATTACACGCAAGGCGTATGGCGGCGCATACGATGTTATGAACTCCAAGCATGTCCGTGGCGATATGAACTACGCCTGGCCGACTGCTGAGATCGCCGTGATGGGACCCAAAGGGGCGGTGGAGATTATCTTCAAAAAGGAAATCATGAACTCTTCGAACCCCGAGCTCGAATTGAAACGGAAGGAAGAAGAGTATCGGGAGAAGTTCGCCAATCCATTTATTGCGGCCGGGCGCGGGTATGTGGATGACATTATAGAGCCGAAGACCACCCGTCCTCGCCTGATACGCGCCTTCCAGATGCTGGAAACGAAGAAGGACAGTAACCCGCCACGCAAACACGGGAACATTCCGCTGTAAGACTACCGATGACCAAACCGATAAAGAAGATTCTCATCGCCAACCGGGGCGAGATTGCCGTCCGCGTTATGCGAGCCTGCCGCGATCTCGGCATCAAATCGGTCGCCGTTTTCTCCGATGCTGACGCAACCGCTTTCCATGTCCGGATGGCAGACGAAGCGTATTGCATTGGCCCGGCACCATCAGCGCAGAGCTACCTTGTTCAAGATAATATAATCACGGCGGCCAAAGAATCGGGGGCCGATGCAATCCATCCCGGCTATGGCTTCCTCTCGGAGAATGCTACCTTTGCCAAACGATGTGTCGACGAAGGAATCATCTTCATTGGCCCCAAACCGGAGACCATAGCGCTTCTCGGCGACAAGGTTGCAGCTAGAGCGACTGCCGAAAAGGCCGGGCTCCCGCTTATCAAAGGTGCCAATATCGATGTGACCAATCTGACTGCTTGCAAGGCGACAGCTCGTGAGATCGGCTACCCGATCCTGGTCAAAGCCGCAGCCGGTGGCGGCGGCAAAGGAATGCGCGTCGTTGACGCAGAAGATCAACTCGAAGAGTCACTTCGTGCCGCGGCAAGCGAAGCTAAGTCCGCTTTTGGCGATAGCCGCGTATATATAGAAAAATATCTCAAGCGCCCGCGTCATATAGAGATTCAGATACTGTGCGACCAGCACGGCAATTGCATGCACCTGATGGAACGGGAGTGCTCTATTCAGCGGCGACACCAGAAAGTGATCGAAGAATCACCATCCCCGATCATGACCACGGAGCTTCGAGCGAAAATGGGGCAGGCTGCCGTGAAAATTGCAGCTGAGTCTGGATATGTTGGCGCCGGAACAGTCGAGTTCCTGGTGGATGAGGCAAGGAACTTCTATTTCCTTGAAGTGAACACACGGCTGCAAGTCGAACACCCAGTCACGGAACTGGTCATCGGCGTTGATCTGGTGCGCGAACAGATAAGCATAGCCGAGGGCAAGAAGCTGACCCTTAACCAGGACGACATCAAGCCGGGGCGGCACGCCATCGAATGCCGCATCTATGCCGAAGACCCAAACAACGGCTTTGTACCATCGACCGGGACGCTCAAGACCTATGTCATTCCAGCCGGGCCGGGAGTACGGGTCGATTCCGGCGTTGTTGTAGGTTCTGAGATTTCTGTCTACTACGACCCGATGATGGCCAAGCTGATCACCTGGGGCCGTGACCGATCCGAAGCGATTTCCCGCATGAAACGGGCGTTGGAAGAGTATCGCGTATCCGGAGTTGAGACCACAATTCCGTTCCACCGCGCCATCATGGATCACGCTGGATTTGTCGCAGGCAATCTCTCGACAAGTTTTCTGGCAGAGGAATTTCCGGACAATCAATATCATCAGGTGAAGGACTCAGACCTCGAAATCGCTGCTGTCGTCATGGCCGTCGACAAGTTCTTCCGTGAGCGGCGCATTGTGACAGACCAGCCGGGAGATGGTGGCAAGGAGTCTTCGAACTGGAAGGCATTTCATCGGCGGGACAATGTCCGCTCTTTCGGAGGGTCACGCTGATGCCCAGATACCATGTGATCATCGATGAAAAGGAATTCGACATCACGGTTGAATACCAGTCCGAGAAATACCAGGTCACCTGCAACGGTCACAGTTACCTGATCGAGCGTCGAGAGCTCGATGGAAATCGTGCTCTCATGATGGTCGGGAAGCAGGCGCTTGAGGTGGACGTACACTCTCATCCCCGGAATGGTCAGCGCTCGGTGTTTATGGCCGGCACTGAAATTGCCGGCACGATCGAGGATTACAGTCTGGCTCAGATGAGACAGGCAGCCGGCATTTCGCATAAGGCCCCAGTCGAGTCGGCCCTGAAGGCGCCAATGCCGGGCATGGTGATTGATATACGAGTCGGCGCCGGCGACACAGTAACCAAGGGACAGCCTCTGGTGCTCATTGAAGCGATGAAGATGGAGAACATCATCAAGGCACGTGAGAACGCCGTTGTAAAGAGCGTCAAGGCCGTCAAGGGAAAGTCGGTCGAAAAGGGAGATCTGCTATTGGAGTTTGAGTCATGAGCGAAAAGCCCTTGAAGACGACTTCCGGAATTGAAATCCCAAAAGTCATTACCGGAACAGGGCTTCCCCGGCCGCTCTCGGACCACCCGGGTGAGTACCCCTATACTCGCGGCATTTACCCCGACATGTATCGCGGACGCCTCTGGACGATGCGCCAGTATGCCGGATTCGGCACTGCGGCTGAGACAAACAAGCGGTTTCGCTATTTGCTTGAGAAAGGGCAGACCGGACTATCGGTCGCTTTTGACCTCGCTACCCAGATAGGATACGATTCGGATCATCCAATGGCTCGTGGCGAAGTCGGTCGTACGGGAGTTGCCATCGACTCACTGGCCGACATGGAACAGCTATTCGCGTCAATTCCGCTCGACAAGGTATCTACCTCGATGACAATCAACTCGACTGCGGTAATACTGCTTTGCATGTATATAGCGGTCGGGAAGAAGCAGGGTGTCAATCCTGCTCAATTGATGGGGACAGTCCAGAATGATGTTCTGAAGGAGTTCATCGCGCGCGGCACGTATATTCTGCCGCCGACAGCTTCGATGAAAATCATCACGGACATTTTCTCCTACGCCAACGATCACCTTCCCAAGTACAACACGATTTCAATCTCGGGCTATCATATTCGCGAAGCCGGTGCGACCGCTGCGCAGGAAGTATCGTTCACTCTGTCCAATGCCATTGCCTATTGTGAAGCTGCGCTGAAGGCGGGGCTGACTATTGACCAATTTGCACCGCGCCTGTCGTTCTTCTTTGGGTCGCACAATGATCTGTTCGAAGAAGTAGCCAAATTCCGGGCTGCTCGTCGGCTCTGGGCTCGGATTGTCAAGGAGCAGTTTGGGGCCAAAGACGAGCGCTCCATGTTGCTTCGATTCCACACCCAGACCTGTGGCTCGACGCTGACCGCTCAACAGCCCGAGAACAATGTTGTTCGTACCACCGTGCAGGCTCTGGCGGCCATCCTTGGGGGAACTCAATCATTGCACACGAATTCGTTCGATGAGGCGCTCGGATTGCCGACAGAAAAGTCGGCCGAGATAGCTTTGCGGACCCAGCAGATCCTCGCCTTCGAATCCGGCCCCTCGGCGACAGCCGACCCGCTGGGCGGCTCCTATTATGTTGAGTTTCTCACCGACCAGATTGAGCAAGAAATCACTCAGCTTATGGACAAGATCCGTGGGATGGGGGGATCGGTTGCCTGCATTGAATCTGGCTACTTCCAGAAGGAGCTTGGCGCCTCAGCCTATGAGCATCAGCGGCGGGTAGAGTCCGAGGAAGCCATCGTTGTCGGCGTTAACAAATTCAAGACGAGCCGGGTCGAAATTCCGGCTGTGTTGAAGATTGATTTGGAATTGGAAAGCAGGCAAATTGAGTCGGTTCGCCGGGTCCAAAAGGAGCGAGATACTTTGGCGGTAAATCGTGCCCTGGCGGAACTGAAGGAAGTGGCGATGGTACAAGGCAATGTAG